>NZ_JBFUGW010000054.1:0-28696 GCF_056402735.1 Rhizobacter sp. P3_C12 | reverse complement strand
GCAGCGAGCCCGGCCCGCAGCCCGCCCGGCCCGTCGGCCAGCCAGCCGACCAGGCTCGGGCCGACGATCTGCCCGGCCGCGAACACCGTCGTGAATGCGGCGATGCCCGCCGGCCACGCGGCGGCCGGCAGGTTGTGCCGCACCAGCGCGGTGGTCGATGCGACGACCGACAGGAACACGCTGCCGAACAGCGCGCCCGAGACGAAGCCGGCCAGCGGGTGCGCGCTGACCACCGGCAACAGCGTCGCGACCGTGAGCAAGGCGTTCAGCAGCGCCATCGGCTGCCCGCCGCGCCAGCGCTGCAGCAGCCCGGCCCACAGCCACGACGACGCGATCACGCCGAGGCCGAGCAGGGCGTAGAACACCGTGATCAGCCCGCTGCCCAGCTGCTGCTCGCGCAGCAGCGTCACCGAGAAGGTCATGTAGCCGATGTAGCCGAGGCCGAACAGCGTGTACGACGCGAGGCCGAACATGAAATCGCGCGCCTGGAAGCCGGTGCGCGCCGAGGCCGCTGCCGGCGCGGCGTCCAGGCCGCGCGTGCCATGTGCGGTGACGGCGGTCGCGATCAGCGCCGCGGCGCCCAGCGCGATCCAGGCCCATTGCCAGGCGTGCGATTGCGACAGCGCGACCAGCGGCGGCACCAGCAGCGCCGACGCGACGATGCCGACGCCGGTGCCGCCGTAGTAGATCCCGAGGACCAGCCCGGCGCGCGCCGCACCATCGCTGCCGACCAGGCGCGCCGCCATCAGCCCGCCGGAGATGAACGCGGCGGCGCTGGCGATGCCGGTCGCGAGGCGCAGCGCGTACAGCGCCGCATCCGACGTGACCAGGCCGTGCGCCACCAGCATCGCGCCCGCCGCGGCGCTGCCGGCCAGCAGCACGCGCCGCGCGCTCAGTCGCGCCAGGGCCAGCGGCGTGGCCAGCGCGCCGAGCAGGTAGCCCGCGGCGTTGACGGTGTTCATCGCGCCGGCGGTGAGGTAGCTCCAGCCCAGGTCGGTGCGCATCGCCGGCAGCAGCAAGGCGTACGAGAAGCGCGCCAGGCCGAGCGACACCGCGGCGGCGAGGGCCAGCGCGGCGGCGCTGCGCAGGGTCGAGGGGGTGGGGGAGCTCATCGCGCTGCATTGTGCCCAGCCTCGTCCTACAGCGCCGCGGGCAGCCGGCCGATGGGCGCGGCGCGCGCGCCGGGTTGCAATGCCGCATGCACCCACACTTCGACGTCGATTGCGAGCTGAGCTACCAACTGGCCGGGCCGGCGGACTTCCTGTTCCAGCTGCATGCGCTCGACGGCATGGACCAGCGCGTGCTGAGCGAGTCGCTGGAGGTGGAACCCGCGGTGCGCGTGCACGTCTACGAGGACCCGGCGGTCGGCCACCGCTTCGCGCGCCTGTCGGCCGGCGAGGGCACGCTGCGGCTGCAGTACCGGGCACGGGTCGAACGCCGGCCGGTGCCGGTGGACCTGGCTGCCGCCGAGATGGCGATCACCGAGCTCCCCGACGAGGTGCTGCACAACCTGATGCCCACCCGGTACTGCGAGTCCGATCTGCTGTCGCATGCGGCGATCAAGATCTTCGGCGAGCTGCCGCGGGGCGCGATGCGGGTGCAGGCGATCTGCGACTGGCTGCACGACAACGTCGACTACCAGCTCGGCTCGAGCACCGCGACGACGACCGCCTGCGACGTGTTCCGCAACCGTGCCGGCGTGTGCCGCGATTTCGCGCACCTGGGGGTGACCTTCTGCCGCGCGCTCAACATCCCGGCGCGGCTGGTGGTCGGCTATGCGCGCTTCGACGAGCCGCCACCGGATTTCCATGCGCTGTTCGAGGCCTACCTGGGCGGGCGCTGGATGATGTTCGACCCGACCCGGATGTCGCCGGTCGACGACCTGGTGCGCATCGCGATGGGGCGCGATGCCAAGGACGTGGCCTTCGCGACGATCTTCGGGCCGGCGACGATGACGGGGATGCGGCCGGACGTCAGTTCGGTACGATGACGAGGCTCCACCTCTTCACCTGACAGGCTGCGTCATGTCCATCTCCTCGATGAAATCGCTGTTCGCCTGCAAGGCCTGGGCCAACGCGGAGTTGTTCGCGCTGCTGCGAACGCTGCCCGCGGAGCAGGCCGATGCGCTTCACCAGTGCCTGCGGACGCTGAACCACATCTACGTGGTGGACCGGATCTTCCGTGCGCACCTCGCCGGCGAGGCCCGGCCGTTCGATGCCACCAACACCAAGGACACCCCGTCGCTGGCGCAACTGCACGGCGACGTGGCGGCGACGGACGCGTGGTACGTCGCCTACGCGTCGGGGCTGTCCGAGGCGGCGTTGTCCGAGACGCTGGGCTTCACGTTCACCGATGGCGATGCCGGGCGCATGTCCCGCGAGGAGATGCTGCTGCACGTCATCACGCACGGCGGCTACCACCGCGGCAACGTCGGGCAGGTGCTCAAGTCGATCTCCGTGGCGCCGCCGCGCGATCTGTACACCAAGTACCTGCACGCGAGCGAGCCGGCGCGAAGGGCGGGCTGAACCCGCCGTCAGGCGGGTTCGCCGACCTCATTCTCGGCCAGCCAGCGCTGCCGGTCGCGCGTCGGCGGCGCGCCGAACATCCGCCCGTACTCGCGCGCGAACTGCGAGGCACTCTCGTAGCCGACCTGGTGCGCCGCGCTCGACGCATCGATGCCGCCCGAGAGCAGCAGCCGGCGCGCCTCCTGCAGGCGCAGCTGCTTCTGGAACTGCAGCGGGCTCATCGCGGTGACCGCCTTGAAGTGGTGGTGGAACGACGACACGCTCATGTGCACGTCGCGCGCGATCTCGTCGATGCGCAGCGCGTGCGTGAAGTTCGTGCGCAGCCGCGCGATCGCCTTCGCGATGCGCTGCGTGTGGCTGTCCTGCAGCGCGAGTTGGCGCAGCCGCGCGCCTTCGCCGTTCATCAGCAGCCGGTACAGGATCTCGCGCTTGACCAGCGGCGCGACGATCGCGATGTCGGCCGGCGCCTCGAGCAGCTTCAGCAGCCGCAGCACCGGCTCGAGCACCGGCAGCGCGATGCGGTTCACGTAGATGCCGCGCGCCGGCCCGGCGTGCGCGGCGGCGGGCAGGCGTTCGTCGCGGATCAGCTCGCCGATCTCGGCGATGTCCAGCGACAGCCGCAGGCCCAGGTAGGGCAGCGTGTCGCTCGCGACGCGCACCTGGCCGACCACCGGCAGGTCGACCGAGGTCACCAGGTAGTGCAGTGCGTCGTAGGTGTGGATGTCGTCGCCGACCATCACCTGCTTGGAGCCCTGGGCGATCAGCGCCAGTGCCGGCTCGTAGACATGGTGCTTCGGCCCGCCCGGGTTCGCGATGCGGTAGACGATGAGGCCGGGCACCGGCGTCTGCACGACGCCTTCGGTGCCGTCGGTCGCGCGGTTCAGCAGGCCCACCAGCGAGCGGCGGGCGTCGTCGAGTTCGAGGGGGTCGTCCATGGCGTCGTCAGGTGCGTGGGAATCGTGCGTGGAGGATCGGGTGCGTCGCAGCTTAGCGCCGTCCACGCGGCCGTGCATCGCCGGTCGCCGTGGTCTGGAGAAATGGGCAAGAACTCTGCAGGAACGTGCTGGCGCGGCGGCGGCCCGCGGCGGGACACTGCCGCCCTGGCCCCGCTCCCCGGGGCAACGTCACAAGGAGCTGGACATGCAACATCGCAAGCTGGGCCGCACCGGCCTGTTCGTTTCGGAGCTGTGCCTGGGCACGATGACCTTCGGTGGGACCGGTGGCATCTGGAGCCAGATCGGCAAGCTGCAGCAGGACGAGGCCGATGCGCTGGTGGGCCGCGCGCTCGATGCCGGCATCAACTTCATCGACACCGCCGACGTCTATTCCGAAGGGCTGTCGGAGCAGATCACCGGCCAGGCGCTGCGCAACCTGAAGGTGCCGCGCGACAAGGTGGTCGTCGCCACCAAGGTGTTCGGCGAGACCGGCGCCAAGGGCGTCAATTCGTCGGGCATGTCGCGCTTTCACATCATGGACGGCGTGAAGGCGAGCCTGAAGCGCCTGCAGCTGGAGCACATCGACCTGTACCAGATCCACGGCTTCGACCCGTCGACGCCGATCGACGAGGCGGTGCACGCGATGGACACGCTGGTGCAGCAGGGGCATGTGCGCTATGTGGGCGTGTCGAACTGGGCGGCGTGGCAGATCGCGAAGGCGCTGGGCATTGCCGAGCGCGACGGCAAGGCGCGCTTCGAATCGCTGCAGGCCTACTACACGATCGCCGGGCGCGACCTGGAGCGCGAGATCGTGCCGATGCTGCGCAGCGAGCAGGTCGGGCTGCTGGTGTGGAGCCCGCTGGCCGGCGGCCTGCTGAGCGGCAAGTACGGGCGCGACGGCCAGGGTGCCGAGCAGGGCAGCCGGCGCACCACCTTCGATTTCCCGCCGGTGAATCGGGCGCGTGCCGACGATTGCATCGGCGTGATGCGCGGCATCGCCGAGGCGCACGGCGTGTCGGTGGCGCGGGTCGCGCTGGCCTGGGTGCTGCACCAGCCGGCCGTCAGCAGCGTGATCATCGGGGCCAAGCGAGTCGAGCAGCTGGACGACAACATCGCGGCGACGGCCTTGAAGCTGAACGCCGACGAGTTGGCGGCGCTGGACCAGGTCAGCGCGCTGCCGGCGGAGTACCCGGGGTGGATGCTGGCGCGGCTGGCGGGGCAGCGGGCGGCGCGGCTGGGGTGATCCGTCAGGGGTGGGGAAGCGGAACTCTCTGGTGCGGCATGGTCACCCAACAACTCCATCCCATTGAGGCTGCAGGTCATGTTGAAAGTGAAAGAGCGATTCCGACTTCTTGTACAGAAGAATGGATATACAGAGAGAGTGAGTGATTCTGACGGTGAAGATCAGCCTCCCAACGGAATTGGGCGACGGACAATAGAAATCCGCCAGAACGCCCGCAAGAAGACGAGCGAGGCAAAACTCTCGTTCGCGGAGTCTTCTGCCGATGAGGAGACTTCGCCGGTGCGAAAGACATCCGACCAAGTAGTCGGCAGGGCAAAGCGAGGGTCCCAATCTCCGCCGCAACAATTCTCCAACCTTGCGCGCGATCGCCTCCAGCGTGGAGGGCATGTCTTCGACTCGAAGGCATGCTCCGAGAATCGCGAAACATTCCGTGAGTGCGCTTGGGCGTTGCTTGATGGCGGACGGAACACACGCTTGTCCCAGGATGACGTGCTGAGCCACCTCCGGATGGCGACTTTTGCGGTCAATCTGGGGGCGGAGTTCCTCGACGGCGACCAGGTTTTCTTGCGTGAGTTCTCAAGCCGGTGTCTGGCGCTCGAAACGAGATACCCGAGCAACAAGGACATCGCTGCACTTGCCGAGTCGCTGAGCGGCTGGAGCACAAGCCTTGCGAAAGATTTGGATGAGCGTGGCACCGCTCGGACCACTGTCGTGGTGGGGCCGTTCCCGCAATACGGGTCCCGCGATGGGGAGTTGGAGCCGAAGGAGGCCACTCCCAGCATCAAAAAGCGCCGGATTGAGTTTCTCCGAGGTGCCGTTTTCAAAGTGCAGAATTTGAAGGACGCGAGTGCTGCCGATCTGGTTGCCTTGTTGCAAGGCTCCAGAGAAGACGTCGGTCCGAAATACGGAGCTCGTCAGCAACTTCGGCTTTGCGCGCACGTGATGAGGCACCGCCGCGATCTGGGCCCTCAGGAGCGATTGCAGGTTCTCGCTCACGCTGTTGTGGCGATGCGGGAACAACCGAATTTGAGCCTGGAAGACCAAGGCAAGGCCATGACACTGTTCAAGCAGGTCAGACGGTCTCTCGTGGACGGCGATTTCGGCGAGAACTCGGAGCACGCAGCCGCTTGGCTGTACGAGTTCGGGCAGCGAGTGGTGAACTACGGCAACGAGGAAGGGAAGTTGCGGGCGCTGTCTTGAGTTGCGCGCAGCGTCTGGGCCACCTCCGCGAATCCCTTGCCCCGCTCCCCGAGGGTCAGGTACGCCGGCCATGTGTGCAACCGATCCGCGAACTGCATCAGGTTCGCGACCCCCACGCTGACCGGGAAGTGCCCGAACATCGCCTGGTCGTTCGTCGAATCGCCGACGTAGGCCCAGGCGGGGGTCTCGGCATCGAGCGAACGCCCGAGCAACCGTTGCACGATCCAGCGCGCGCCGCTCAGCTTGTCGTGCTCGCCGTACCAGCCGTTGATGTGGATCGAGCTGACGGTGGCGTTCATGCCCTCGCTGCGCATCACCTGCAGCACCGCGTCAATCTGCGGCTGCGTCAGGTGGGCGAACTCGCTGTGGTCGACGGCGATGTCGGTGACGCGGCCGGCGCTGTCCTGCGCGAGCGCCGTGCCGGGCACCTCGTCGAGCACGCGCTGTGCGGTGCGCCGCAGGCGCAGCGTGTTGCGGGCGCGGGTGTCCTCGTCTTGCGCGTACTCGATCTGCAGACGGCCCGTCGCATCGCGGAACAGCGCGACCGCGCCGTTCTCCGCGACGATCGCGTCGATCGGCCAGTCGCGCGCGAACGGCTCGCTCCAGCCCATCGGCCGGCCGGTGATCGCGATCACCGGCAGCCCGGCGTCGCGCAGCGCCTGCAAGGCGGCCAGCGCCTCGGGCTCGATCGCGCCGTCGCGCGTCAGCGTGTCGTCGATGTCGGTCAGCACGCCGCGCACGCTGCGGGCCAGTTCGGGGCTCAGTTCTGAAAGGGGGCGAGGACGGCGCGGGGCGAGGGACATGCCCCGCAGTCTTGCACGACCCGCGGCCAAAACGCACGCAACGCACTGGAATCCGCCCGATCCGGCGACTACAATCCCTGCACTTTCCGAGGAGCGTTGCAAGGCCGGTTGTCGTCACGACAGCCGCCCCAGGCTCGGGAATTCAAATGCAACCGCGCTCACCCGCACGATGGTCCCTCGTGGGTGAGTCATGACATCCCCCCTTTGCCGACTGCGTGCGGGTTCCCTGAACGACTGGAGCCCGACATGAACGCTGTTCTCAAGCCTTCCCAAGACCACGCCATCGCCGACATCTCGCTTGCCGCCTGGGGCCGCAAGGAGATCCGCATCGCCGAGACCGAGATGCCCGGCCTGATGGCCATCCGCGAGGAATTCGCGAAGACGCAGCCGCTGAAGGGCGCGCGCGTCACCGGCTCGCTGCACATGACGATCCAGACCGCCGTGCTGGTCGAGACGCTGCAGGCACTCGGCGCCCAGGTGCGCTGGGCCTCGTGCAACATCTTCTCGACGCAGGACCACGCCGCCGCGGCGCTGGTCGAGAAGGGCACCCCCGTCTTCGCCTACAAGGGCGAGAACTTGGTCGACTACTGGGACTACACCCACCGCATCTTCGACTTCGGCCCGAAGGGCAGCGAAGGCGAAGGCCCGAACATGATCCTCGACGACGGCGGCGACGCCACGCTGCTGATGCACCTGGGCCAGCGCGCCGAGAAGGACATCAGCGTGCTCGACAAGCCCGGCAGCGAGGAAGAGACCTGCCTGTTCGCGAGCATCAAGGCCAAGCTCGCGCAGGACCCGACCTGGTACACCCGCAAGAGCGCGCAGATCCAGGGCGTGACCGAAGAGACCACCACCGGCGTGCACCGCCTGAAGGAAATGAGCGCGAAGGGCACGCTGCTGTTCCGCGCGATCAACGTGAACGACTCGGTCACGAAGAGCAAGTTCGACAACCTGTACGGCTGCCGCGAATCGCTGGTCGACGGCATCAAGCGCGCCACCGACGTGATGATCGCCGGCAAGGTGGCCTGCGTGGCCGGCTATGGCGACGTGGGCAAGGGCTCGGCCCAGGCGCTGCGTGCGCTGAGCGCCCAGGTGTGGGTGACCGAGATCGACCCGATCAACGCGCTGCAGGCCGCGATGGAAGGCTACAAGGTCGTGACGATGGAGTACGCCGCCGACAAGGCCGACATCTTCGTGACGACCACCGGCAACAAGGGCGTGATCCGCCATGAGCACATGGCCGCGATGAAGGACCAGGCGATCGTCTGCAACATCGGCCACTTCGACAACGAGATCGACATCGCGGCGATCGAGAAGTACGAGTGGGAAGAGATCAAGCCGCAGGTCGACCACGTGATCTTCCCGGATGGAAAACGCATCATCCTGCTGGCCAAGGGCCGCCTCGTGAACCTCGGCTGCGGCACCGGCCACCCGAGCTTCGTGATGAGCTCGAGCTTCGCCAACCAGACGATCGCGCAGATCGAGCTGTTCACGCGGCCCGAGAAGTACGAAGTCGGCCAGGTCTACGTGCTGCCCAAGCACCTCGACGAGAAGGTCGCCCGCCTGCACCTGAAGAAGGTCGGCGCGATGCTGACCGAGCTGACGGACGAGCAGGCCGCGTACATCGGCGTGCCCAAGCAAGGCCCGTACAAGCCCGACACCTACCGCTACTGATCCGACCCATGCGCATCGACCAGCTGCTCGTCTCCGCGGGGCTGGCGCCCACCCGATCGGCCGCCCAACGGCTGATCGAGCGAGGCGCCGTCCGCTGGCTCGGCCCCAAGGGCTGGGCTGTTCCCAAGAAGGCCGGCGAGGACGTGCCGGAAGGCTGCGAGCTCGAGATCACCGACGACGCGGAGCTGCGCTTCGTGTCGCGTGGCGGGCTCAAGCTGGAAGGTGCGCTCAAGCATTGCAAGATCGACGTGACCGGCCTCGATTGCCTGGATGCGGGCCAGAGCACCGGTGGCTTCACCGATGCCCTGCTGCAGGCCGGTGCAGCCCGCGTGGCCGGCATCGACGTCGGCCACGGGCAGTTGCACCCGAAGCTGCAGGCCGATGCGCGGGTGCAGTGCTTCGAAGGCGTCAATGCGCGCGACGTGACCGGCTCGGCCTTCGAGGCCGCGTCGACGCCGCACGGCTTCGGCTTCGTCACCGGTGACCTGTCGTTCATCACGTCGACGCACGTGCTGCCCACGCTGGCGCACTACCTGGCGCCCACGGGGCACCTGCTGCTGCTGATCAAGCCGCAGTTCGAGCTGCAGCCGGCGCAGATCGGCAAGGGTGGCATCGTCAAGGACGAACGGCATTTCGCCGAGGTCGAGACGCGCATCCGCAAGGCCTGCAGGGAGCAGTTCCTCCAGGTGCGCGCCTATTTCCAGAGCCCGATCAAGGGCAGCAACGGCAACACCGAGTTCTTCGTGTGGGCCGTGCCGTCCGAGGATGTTGCATGAACCGAGTTCCCGTCAGTCTGGAGTTCTTTCCGCCGAAGACGCCCGAGGGCGTCACCAAGCTCGCGGCCGTGCGCCAGCAGCTGTATGCGTTGAAGCCGAGCTTCTGCTCCGTCACGTATGGCGCCGGCGGCTCGACGCAGGACGGCACGCTGGCGGCCGTGCAGGCGATCCTGGCCGAGGGCGTCGAGGCGGCCTCGCACTTCACCTGCGTCGGCGCCGACCGCGCGTCGGTGCAGGCCAAGCTGGCGCAGTTCCAGGCCGCGGGCATCCGCCGGCTGGTGGCGCTGCGCGGCGACCTGCCGAGCGGCTACGGCGGCTTCGGCGAGTTCCGCTACGCGAGCGAGCTGATCGCGTTCATCCGCGAGGCGACCGGCCGCCAGTTCCACATCGAGGTGGCGGCGTATCCCGAGATGCATCCGCAGGCGAGGTCGCCGCAGGCCGACCTGCAGGCCTACGTCGAGAAGGTGAAGGCGGGCGCCGATGCGGCGATCACGCAGTTCTTCTTCAACGCCGATGCCTACGAGCGCTTCGTCGACGATGCGCGCAAGCTGGGGGCCGACATCCCGGTGGTGCCGGGCATCATGCCGATCACCAACGCGAGCGGCATCATCCGCTTCGCCGATTCGTCGGGGGCCGAGATCCCGCGCTGGATCCGGCTGCGGCTGCAGAGCTTCGGCGACGACACCGCGTCGATCAAGGCCTTCGGGCTGGATGTGGTGACCGAGCTGTGCGAGCGGCTGCTGAGCCTGGGCGCGCCGGGGCTGCACATCTACACGATGAACGCGGCGACGGCGCCCTTGGAGATCTGCCGGCGGCTCAACCTGGCCTGATCAGGCCTCGCGCTGCCACATCACGCCTTCTTCGGTGATGACGGCGTCGAGCGGGTGTTCGTCGGCCCGCGGACGCAGCATCGGCAGGAAGCCGTGCGCATAGCACAGCCCCACCGTGACCGGCCGCGGGTTCAGCGCGGCGATCGAGCGCTCGTAGAACCCGCCGCCATAGCCGAGCCGCGCGCCCTCGGTGCCATAGCCGACGCAGGGCAGCAGCAGCAACTGCGGCTGGAACTGCTCGGTGCCCTTGGGCTTGGGGATGTCATGCGCAYCCAGCTCGGTCGGGCAGCCGGGGTACCACACGTGAAAACGCAGCGTGCCATCCTTGCGGTCCATCACCGGCAGGCCGATGCGGCGTGCCGGGTCGGCCTCGCTCCAGCGGAACAGCGCCGGCAGCGGATCGAACTCGCCCTTGATCGGCCAGTAGCCGCCGATCAGCGTCTCGCGCCGGCTCACCAGCCAGATGCGCAGCATGCTCTGCAGCTGCACCGCACGCTCCAGCCGGTCGGGCAGGGCCTGCCGGTCGGCGATCAGCTTCGTGCGCAGTACCCCGAGGGTGGTGGAGGACGTGTCGGAGGTGGCCATGGCGGGCATTGTGACGCAGGGCCCCGTACCATCGAGCCCATGGCCACGATCAGCTCGCCCAAGGATGAATTCGCCCGCTACTGCGTCGAGCTGCTCGGCTCGCTCGGCCCGACACGCTCGCGGCGCATGTTCGGTGGGCACGGCTTCTATGTCGACGACGTGTTCGTCGCGCTGATCTTCCAGGAGCGCCTGTACCTGAAGGCCGACGACGCGACCCGGGCGCGCTTCGAGCAGTCCGGCTGCCAGCCCTTCGTCTACGAGGGTGGCGATGGCAAGTCGGTGTCGATGAGCTACTACACCGCGCCCGACGAGGCGATGGAATCGCCCGCGCTGATGCGCCCGTGGGCGCGGCTCGCGATGGAGGCGGGCCTGCGCGCTGCCGCGGCCAAGGCCCGCAAGACCGTCAAGCCGCGTGCGGCAGCGGCGAAGAAGAAGACCCCAGCCGCGAAGCGAGCTGCTCGCTGAGCCGCTGCGCCAGCGACTTGCCGCGCCGGCAGGCTTCCGGCGGCACCAGCAGCTGGAACTGCGCGCTCGGCCAGGCCTCGAGCACCGCCTGGGCGCCGGACGGCAGCGCGATGCTGTCGCCGCTCTCCAGCCACACATCCTGGGCCGGTTCGTCGGCCGTGCCGGGCACCGTCAGCCACAGCCGGCCTTCGGTCACGCGCAGCCAGCGGGACCCCGGTCCGATCTCCAGCGGGCGCGCCTCGCCGGGTGCCACGGTCCAGCTCGCGGCTTGGGATTGTTGAAAATTGCTCATCATCATCGGGGTTGCCATGTCGCTCTCCTTGCAGGGCATGGAGTGAACTTTAGGGGGCTGCAGGCCGGTGGTCCAATGACTTGTGCGCCTCGCATTGATACCATTCACGCATGAATCAACCGCGTCATCGGCCGCTCTCGGTCGGCCCGATCCGGGCCTTCGAAGCGGTGGCCCGGCACCTCAGCTTCAGCGCCGCCGCCGAAGAACTGCACCTGACCCAGTCGGCCGTCAGCCGGCAGATCAAGGGCCTGGAGGACGAGCTCGGCGCGCCGCTCTTCAACCGCGGCACCCGCTCGGTCGAGCTGACCGGCGACGGCCAGGTGCTGCTGCGCGCGGTCGCGCCCTCGCTCGACCGGCTCGACACCGCGGTGCGCCAGATCCGCACCTCGCGCGGCCGGCGCCGCGTCACGGTCAACACCTTCGCGTCGTTCGTGTCGCTGTGGCTGCTGCCGCGGCTCGAGGCCTTCCAGCGCGCGAACCCCGACATCGACATCCGCGTCTCCGCCACCGACATGGTGGTCGACCTCGACGATCCCGAGATCGACATCGTGCTGCGCTATGGCGGCGACCACCTGGTGCCGGCCGGCACGCCGCGGCTGTTCGGCGAGACGCTGACGCCGGCCATCAGCCCGTGGCTGGCCGAGCAGATCGCGCGCGGCCAGGCGCCGCCGCTGTCGACGCCGGCCGACCTGGCCGGCCACACGCTGGCCGAGGAGGACGACAACCGCCCGACCGCCGAGTTCCTGAGCTGGCGGCGCTGGCTCACGCTGCATGGCCAGCCCGGGCTGCAGCCGCGCCGGTGGATGTACCTCAACTTCACCTACCAGCAGGTGCAGACGGCGCTGGCCGGGCAGGCGATCGCGCTGGCCCGCATGGCGCTGGTGGCCGACTCGCTCGAGCGCGGTGACCTGGTCGAGCCGTTCGGGCCGGCCGGGCGCATCGACGCGCCGCATGCCTACTGGATGGTGGTGTCGCCGCAGTCGGTGCTGCGGCCCGAGGTGCAGCGCTTTCGCGACTGGCTGATCGAGCAGGGCGAACGCACCCAT
This sequence comes from Rhizobacter sp. P3_C12, assembly GCF_056402735.1. Lineage (NCBI taxonomy): Bacteria > Pseudomonadati > Pseudomonadota > Betaproteobacteria > Burkholderiales > Sphaerotilaceae > Rhizobacter > Rhizobacter sp. P3_C12. Next base: position 16,322 of record NZ_JBFUGW010000054.1, on the reverse strand, counting down.
GCGACGCTCACGAAGGCCACGCTCACCGCGCAGTCGGCCCGCAGCGTGCAGCACCTCGCGCCGGCGGCGCCCGAGCCGGTCAGCCCTGCGCCACCCCGTTCTCGGTCACGATGAGCGCGAGCGGCAGGTCGTGGGCCTGCGGCGCGAGTTCGGCCTCGCCGAGGCGGCCGGCCTCCCACGCGACGCCGACGGCCGTGACGTGCGGGTGCAGCGCGAGCCAGCGGTCGAAGAAGCCGCCGCCGTAGCCGAGCCGCCAGCCGCTGCCGGTGAAGCCGACGCAGGGCACCAGCACCACGTCGGGCACCACCGCGGCACCGTTCGCCGCCGGGATGTTGCACTCGTCCTTCAGCGCCGGCGGGCTGCCGTCCCACAAGCGGTAGTGCATCTGCGGCGGCACGCGCTGCACGAATGGCAATGCGCGCGGCAAGGCGGCATGCGATCCGTCGCCATCCCACAGGCTTGCTGCGTTAAATTCGGACCGCAGTGGCCAATAGACCCCGAGGCACTCGGGTTCGAGTTGATCGAGAACATGCCCGAGGTGATGCGCGAGCGATGCCGCCGCAGCGGGGCCGGCGGGCGACGAGACAAACGCGGTGCGCGCGGCCAGCAGGCGCTGACGCAGGGGATGGCGGACGTCGGGGTCTGATGGCAAGGTCGGCACCATGAAGGACAGCGTGAACCACAAAGACGGATCATATGGCGCGGGAATGACGAGGACGGCGGCGCGGTGGCTGCTGAAGGGCCTGGCGATCGCCGTGCTCGCCAATGCGATGCCTGCCTGCGCGCAGAGCGGCAACGACGCGGTGCTCGAAGCCCGCGAGGCGCTGCGCAAGAAAGACCGGGCCCGGCTCGCCGCGCTGCGCGACAGCACGATCGCCGAGCGCAACCCGCTCGCGATGTGGGTCGACTACTGGGAGATCGGCCAGCGGCTGCAGTTCGTGCAGGCCGACGAGATCGCGGCCTTCTACCAGCGCTGGCGCGGCACCTACGTCGAAGACCGGCTGCGCAACGACTGGCTGCTCGAGCTGGGACGCCGCCGCGATTTCAAGACGCTGGCCGCCGATTTCCCGAGTTTCCGCATGAACGACGACCGCGAGGTCTCGTGCTACGCGCTGCTGGCCGACCACCTCGACGGCAAGGACGTGCGCGTCGCCGCCCGAAGTGCCTGGTTCGCGCAGCGCGAGGCCGACGACGGCTGCGCGCTGCTGGCCGCGACGCTGTACGACGCGAAGCAGCTCACCGAAGCCGATGCCTGGCGCAAGGCGCGCCTCGCGATCGACGGCAACAAGCCGCGTGCGGCGCGCCAGGCGGCGCTGATGGTCAACACCCGGGCCGCCAGTGACGTCGACGACCTGGCCGACAACCCGGCGCGCTACCTGACCCGTGCGCTCGGCGGGCGTCAGGCGAACCAGCTGAACACGCTGGCGCTGATGCGCCTGGCCTCCAACGACCCCGAGCTCGCCGCCAACCTGCTGAACGGCAAATGGGAGGCCGCGCTGCCGCCCGAGCTCGCAGCCTGGGCCTGGGCGGCGGTCGGCAAGCAGGCGGCGCTGAAGCTGCTGCCCGAGGCGTCCGGCTACTTCACCCGGGCTGCGCTGCTGTCGTCGAAGGCCGCGATCTCGATCGACTGGGCCGACGAGACGCTCGCCTGGAAGGCACGTGCCGCGCTGCGCGCCGGCGAGAACGCGCCGCGCTGGCAGCAGGTGGTGCAGGCGATCGATGCGATGAACCCGATCGAGCAGCGCGACGCGACCTGGGTCTACTGGAAGGCCCGTGCGCTGCGCGCGCTGGCCACGGAGTCGGCCGAGGGCGACAGGCTGCGCGCGCAGGCGACTGCGATGCTCGAGAGCATCGCGCCGCAGTTCGGCTTCTACGGCATGCTCGCGTCCGAAGACCTGGGCCGCGCGATCACGCTGCCGATCGCGCCGCAGCCGCTGACGCAGGACGAGCGCGACGCCGCCGCGCGCCAGCCCGGGCTGGCCCGTGCGCTGGCGCTGGTGGCCATCGGGCTGCGCAGCGAGGGCGTGCGCGAATGGAACTTCACGCTGCGCGGCATGGAGGAGCGCGAGCTGCTCGCCGCGGCGCAGCTCGCCTGCGACCGGCGCGTCTGGGACCGCTGCGTCAACACCAGCGACCGCACGCGCAGCGAGATCGACATCGCGCAGCGCTACCCGACGCCGTTCCGCGCCGAGGTGATGGCGGCCTCGAAATCGACCGCGGTCGACCCGGCGCTGATCTACGGCGTGATGCGCCAGGAATCGCGCTTCCAGCCCGACATCCGCTCCAGCGCGAACGCCTACGGGCTGATGCAGGTGATCCAGCCGACCGCGAAGAACGTCGCCAAGCGCATCGGCATGGCCTACGACCCGGCGCAGATCATGGACGTGCCGACCAACGTGCAGCTCGGCTCGAGCTACCTGCGGCTGCTGCTCGACGATTTCGGTGGCTCGCAGGTGCTGAGCGCGACCGCCTACAACGCCGGCCCGGGCCGGCCGCGGCGCTGGCGCGACGGGCCGAAGCTCGAGCCGGCGATCTGGATCGAGAACATCCCATTCAACGAGACGCGCGACTACGTGAAGAAGGTGATGTCCAACACCTTGCTGTACGCGACGCTGCTGAACGACCCGACGGCGCTGCAGACCGCCTCGCTGAAGGCGCGGCTGGGCAAGCCGGTCGGCCCGCGCGAAGTGACCGCGCCGCCGCCCGACGGCAGCCTGCCATGAACGGAAGCCGGCCGATGAACCTGCTGGTCATCGGTGGGTCCGGCTTCCTCGGCCGGGCGCTGTGCGCCGAGTTGATCCAGCGCAGCGGCGGCGGTGGCGGCCGGCTGACGGTGCCGAGCCGGCAGCCGCAGCGCGCGAAGGCGCTGGCGATGCTGCCGACCGTCGACCTGCTCGCGGCCGACGTGCACGACGATGTGCAACTCGCGCGCCTGGTTGCCGGGCGCGATGCGGTGGTCAACCTGGTTGGCATCCTGCACGGGGGCGAGGCGGATTTCCAGCGCGCGCATGTCGAGCTGCCGAACCGCATCGCACACGCCTGCCGCCTGGCCGGCGTGCGCAGGCTGGTGCACGTCAGTGCGCTCGGCGCGCAGGCCGGTGCGCCCAGCATGTACCTGCGCTCGAAGGCGGCCGGCGAGGCGGTGCTGCAGCAATCCGGGCTCGACGTCACGCTGCTGCGCCCGTCGGTGATGTTCGGCGAGGAAGACCGCTTCATGAACCTGTTCGCGCAGTTGCAGCGGGTGTTGCCGGTGCTGCCGCTGGGCGGTGCCGATGCGCGCTTCCAGCCGGTGTGGGTGCAGGATGTCGCGGCGGGCCTCGCGCAGGCGGTGGCGCGGGCGCTGGCGCGCGAGGCGCCCGGGGTGCGCTCGTACGACTGCGCCGGGCCGAAGGTCTACACGCTGGCGCAGCTGGTGCGGCTGGCCGGGCGCTGGTCGGGCCATCCGCGGCCGCTGATCGCGCTGCCCGACGGCCTCGCGCGGCTGCAGGCCGGGCTGATGGAATGGCTGCCGGGCACGCCGCTGATGTCGCGCGACAACCTCGATTCGATGAAGGTGCCGAACGTCGCCAACGAAGCGCTGCCGGGGCTCGATGCGCTCGGCGTGCGCCGCACCGGCCTGGAAGCGGTGGTGCCGGCGTACCTCGGTGGCGTCGCCGGGCCGGCGCGGCTCGAAGGCTGGCGTCGACAGGCCGGGCGCGGCTGAGCGCGGGCCGGCGGCCGCGGATGCGCGCTGCGCATCGATTCCATTCGCAAATCTCATCGGTCGTCGCGGCCGGCGCGGCGTGCGCCTCGCCTACGATGCAGGGCCCCTACCGACCGACTCGACACCCCGAGGCCCGCCATGCAGCTCTACATCGGCAACAAGAACTACTCGTCCTGGTCCATGCGCCCGTGGGTGCTGCTGAAGCAGGCCGGCATTCCGTTCGACGAGGTGATGGTCCGCTTCGATTCGTTCGAGCCCGATTCGAAGTTCAAGACCGAGCTGGCGCGCCACTCGCCGACCGGCCGCGTGCCGCTGCTGGTCGACGACGGCTTCGCGGTCTGGGACACGCTGGCGATCGCCGAGTATCTGGCCGAGCGCTTCCCCGCGAAGCAACTGTGGCCGGCCGATGCGAAGGCCCGCGCGCGGGCGCGCAGCGTGTGCGCCGAGATGCACTCCGGTTTCGGCGCGCTGCGCAACCATTTCCCGATGAACGTCGAGGCTGCGCTGCCCGAGGTCGGTGAACGGCTGCTGCGCGAGCAGCCGGCGGTGCGCGCCGACCTCGATCGCCTGGTGCAGATGTGGAGCGAGCTGCTGCAGCAGCACGGCGGGCCGCTGCTGTTCGGCGGCTTCACGATCGCCGATGCGTACTTCGCGCCGGTGGTGATGCGCCTGCTGACCTACCGGCCGCCGCTGCCGCCGCAGGTCGCGGCCTATGTCGAGCGCGTGCGCGCGCTGCCCGGCGTCGAGGCCTGGTGCCGCGATGCGCTGGCCGAACAGGACTTTCTTCCATTCGAGGAGCCGTATCGCACCCGGCGCTGAGACCGTCCGCAAGACGCGCCCGCCTACACTGCCGCGATGAAGAAGTGGATGGTCGGCGGCGCAGTCCGCGATGCATTGTTGGGGCGTCCGGTCAATGACCGCGACTGGGTGGTGGTCGGCGCATCGCCGGTCGAGCTGCTCGAGGCCGGCTACATGCCGGTCGGCAAGGACTTCCCGGTGTTCCTGCACCCGGAGACGAAGGAAGAGGTGGCGCTCGCGCGCACCGAGCGCAAGACCGCGCCGGGCTACCACGGCTTCACCTTCCATGCCGACCCGGGCGTCACGCTGGAAGAAGACCTGCAGCGCCGCGACCTGACGATCAACGCGATGGCGCAGGACGAAGACGGCCGCATCGTCGACCCCTGGGGCGGCCGGCGCGACCTGGCCGACAAGCTGCTGCGCCATGTGTCGCCGGCGTTCGCGGAAGACCCGGTGCGCATCCTGCGGATCGCGCGCTTCGCGGCGCGCTTCGATGATTTCAGCATCGCACCCGAGACCCAGGCGCTGATGCGCCACATGGTCGAGATCGGCGAGGTCGATGCGCTGGTGCCCGAGCGGGTCTGGCAGGAGCTGTCGCGCGGGCTGATGGAGGCGCGGCCGTCGCGCCTGTTCGAGGTGCTGCGCAGCTGCGGCGCGCTGGCGCGCCTGCTGCCCGAGGTCGACCGGCTGTGGGGCGTGCCGCAGCCGCCGGCCCACCACCCGGAGGTCGACACCGGCGTGCACCTGATGCTGGTGCTCGACATGGCGGCGCAACTCGACGCCTCGCTCGAGGTGCGCTTCGCGTGCCTGGGGCACGACCTCGGCAAGGGCACGACGCCGGTCGATGAACTGCCGCGCCACATCGCGCACGAGGCGCGCAGCGTGCAGCTGGTGCAGGAACTGGCGCAGCGGCTGAAGGTGCCCACCGACTGCCGCGAGCTGGCCGAGGCGGTGGCGCGCGAGCACGGCAACATCCACCGCAGCCTGCAACTGGATGGCTCGGCGGTGATGCGCCTGTTCGACCGCTGCGACGTGTGGCGGCGACCGGTGCGGTTTTCAGAATTGCTGCTCGCCTGCGAATGCGATGCGCGCGGGCGCACCGGCTTCGAGGAGCGGCCCTACCCGCAGCGGCCGCGCCTGCAGGGCGCGCTGGACGCGGCGCTGGCGGTGGACACGGCGAAGGTGTCGAGCGACGCCCTGGCGCGCGGCTGGAAGGGCACCGCGATCGGCGCGGCGATCCGCCATGCGCGCTACACCGCGGTGTCGGACTACCTGGCGGCTCAGCCTTCGACCGGCACTTGACGGTTGCGCAGGTGCAGCGTCATGCGCCTGCGCGCCCGATCGTCGAGCATCAGCAGCCAGCGCAGCGCGCGCCATTCGTGCGCGACGAACACCGGAACCGACAAGCGCAACACGCCGGGCAGGTTGTGCAGGCCTGCCGGGCAGCCTGTGCGGCGCATCGCCTCAGGTGGCGAAGTAGCGCGACTCGAGCGCCCGGGCGTTGGTCAGGTGCAGCCGCAGCTTCAGGCGGTCGAGCCAGCTGAGCGGGTGCATGCGGCCATCGGGCATCGCGAGCACCGGGCCGAGGATGGGTTCTTCCTCGATGCGGGATTCCTGATAGTCCTGCCGCGTCGTCGGCGATTTCAGAGCTTCAGCCATGCGGGCCTCCTTGTGCATCCGAGGGAAGGGATGCGAGGCCGTTGTAACCAGTTGTAGGAGGCGGCGCAAGTCTGGTTTGTCCGTGTCCCTGCCGCCGGCGCTGGCTTCAGATCAGCTTCGTGATGGCCAGCGCCACCAGGCTCAGCAGCACGCTGCTGGTGATCGGGATGAAGAACTCGCGGCCGAACAGCCGGAAGCGGAAGTCCCCGGGCAGCCGCCCCAGCCCGATCTTCAGCAGCCAGCGCTGCAGCCCGCTGAACAGCAGCAGCGCGATCAGGATCACCAGCAGCCAGCGCAAGCCCATGGTCGTCGGGTCCGGGTCAGAGGGTATGGCTGCGGTCGCCGTGCACGAAGCCCAGCGGGGCCTCGGTGAACGACGCATCGCAGCCGCGCGCCAGCGCGATCACCTTGAACAGCTCGCCCATCTCGTGCTCCAGCAACAGCTTCTGCGCATTCGCGCGGGTCTTCAGGTCGGCATCGGCCAGCCGGTCGACCAGTCCGCAGTTGATCAGGAAATGGGCCTGCGTGGTGTAACCCACCACCTCCAGCCCGGCATCCTGCGCGGCCAGCGCGATGCCGGTGAAATCGACGTGGGCGGTGATGTCCTTGCGGCCGACCTCGGCCAGCGGGTCGCCGTCGGCCCGGTGCCCCTGGTGGCACATCAGCGTGCCGCCGTGGCGCTGCGGCAGGTAGTACTCGGCCTCCGGAAAGCCGTAGTCGATGAAGAAGGCCGCGCCGCGCTGCAGCCGGTCGGCCAGCGTCGCGATGAAGGCGCGGGCCTGCGGGTGGATCTCGGTGACGGTGCCGGGCACGAACGGGGCCTCGAGGGGCGGCCGCAGGGCGGTCGGCCGGTCGCTCCATGCGAAGCCGTCGCCCTTTCCCTTTCCATCACCCGCCGCGACGACGCCGCGTTCAAGCCACTGCGTGCCGTCGAAGTGCAGCAGCTGCACCGGCATCGCGTCCAGCACCTCGTTGCCGACGATCACGCCGTGCATCGCGGCCGGCAGCTCCGACACCCAGCGTACCCGGTCGCCGAAGCGCGCCAGCCGCTGCTGCTGGCGCTGCCGCAGCGCGCCGGACAGGTCGACGATGGTGTAGCGCCCGGGCGCGAGGCCGTCGGCGGCCAGCGCGTCGAGCAGCTGCTCGGCCAGTGCACCGGAGCCGGCGCCGAACTCCCACACCTCGCGGCTGTCGCAGGCCCGCAGCGCCTGCGCGACCTGGCGCGCGAGCGCGCCGCCGAACAGCGGTGTCAGCTCCGGGGCGGTGACGAAATCGCTGCCGGACGACGGCAGCATGCCGAATTGCCGGTCGCCCGCGGCGTAGTAGCCGAGCCCGGGGGCGTACAACGCGAGTGCCATGAAGCGGTCGAAAGGCAGCCAGTCGCCGTTGCGGGCGATGGCCTGGCGGATCAGCGACGAAAGCGCCGCCGATACACTGCCGGCTGGTGGGGTTTGCATGCCCCGATTGTAGAAAGCCATGTCCGCACGTCCCGTCACCCTGGTCACCGGCGCGGCCCGCCGCCTGGGCCGGGCGATCGCGCTCGAGCTGGCCGCGCACGGCCACGACCTCGCGATCCACTGCCGCAGCTCGCGCGACGAGGCGCAGGTCACCGCCGACGAGGCCGCGCGGCTCGGCGCCCGCGCCGAGGTGTTCGCGGCCGACCTCGCCGACGAGGCCGCCTGCCGGGCGCTGGTGCCGGCCGTCTGCGAGCGCCTGGGCCGGCTCGATGCGGTCGTCAACAACGCGTCGACCTTCGCCTACGACAACGTCGACAGCTTCAGCTACGCCGCGATGGAGGCCCACTGGCGCGCCAACACCGGCCCGGCCGTGCTGCTCGCGCAGGCCTTGCATGCCCACTTGGCGGCCCGCGACGGCCGCGGCTGCGTCGTCAACCTGCTCGACCAGAAGCTGTGGAACCCGAATCCGGACTACCTGTCCTACACCCTGTCGAAGGCGGCGCTGCAGTCGGCGACCGTGCTGCTCGCGCAGGCGCTGGCGCCGCGGCTGCGGGTGTGCGGCGTCGCGCCCGGCGTCACCTTGCTGTCGGGCGCGATGACCGAGGCAGAATTCGCCCAGGCGCACGGCCTGACGCCGCTGCAGCGCTCATCGACACCGGGCGACGTGGCGCACGCGGTGCGCTTCCTGATCGAATCGCCGGCCGTCACCGGCAGCACGCTGCTGGTCGATGGCGGCCAGCACCTGCAGGGCCAGCCGCGCGACGTGATGTTCATTGCCAATCCCGGGAAGAAGACCTGACATGCATTCGCTCCTCAGCAACCCCAGCCTGATGGACTGCCGCCGGCTGTTCCTGCACGACTACGAGGTGCGGATCAACATCGGCGTGCACGAATTCGAGAAGAAGGGCGAGCAGCGGGTGCTGATCAACGTCGATCTCTACATCCCGCTCGCGATGTCGACGCCGAAGGCCGACAAGCTCGACGAGGTGGTCGACTACGACTTCATGCGCCGCACCATCGCGCACCGCGTGCAGCAGGGCCACATCCACCTGCAGGAAACGCTGTGCGACGACGTGCTGGCGCTGATGCTGGCGCACCCGCGCGTGCGCGCCGCGCGCGTGTCGACCGCGAAACCCGATGTGTACCCCGACTGTGAAGCCGTCGGCTGCGAAGTCTTCGGAATCAAATGACCCACCCCCGAAGCGCCTTCGGCGCCTCCCCCTCAAGGGGGCGCCGCCAGCGGCCCGGCAAAGCCGGTTCCGCGGCGTCCGCTGGGTTCGCGCATCACTTTGCGAGATTCGTCTCGCTTATCAAATGAGAGGTACGCCGATGAATTCGGTACTGGAACGCGAAGTGGCCGACAAGCAGGCCTTCGAGATCAACAAGCTCAGCAAGCGCCTGCACCGCCAGGTCGGCCAGGCGATCGCCGACTTCAACATGATCGAGAACGGCGACAAGGTGATGGTCTGCGTGTCCGGCGGCAAGGACAGCTATGCGCTGCTCGACATCCTGCTGAACCTGCAGCAGCGCGCGCCGATCCGCTTCACGCTGGTGGCGGTGAACCTCGACCAGAAGCAGCCGGGCTTTCCGGACCACGTGCTGCCGGAGTACCTGAAGTCGCGCGGCGTGCCGTTCCACATCGAGAGCCAGGACACCTACTCGATCGTCAAGCGCCTGATCCCCGAGGGCAAGACGATGTGCAGCCTGTGCTCGCGGCTGCGCCGCGGCATCCTGTACCGCGTGGCCGGCGAGCTCGGCGCGACCAAGGTGGCGCTCGGCCACCACCGCGACGACATGCTGCAGACGCTGTTCATGAACATGTTCTTCGGCAGCCGCATGAAGGGCATGCCGCCGAAGCTGGTCAGCGACGACGGCAAGAACATCGTGATCCGCCCGCTCGCCTACGTGGCCGAGCCCGACCTGGAGCGCTGGGCCGCGCACCGGCAGTTCCCGATCATCCCGTGCACGCTGTGCGGCAGCCAGGAGAACCTGCAGCGCGTGCAGACCAGGCAGATGCTGCGCGACTGGGACAAGCGCTTTCCCGGCCGCATCGAGAACATGTTCACCGCGATGGGCAACATCGTGCCGTCGCACATGATGGACCGGAACCTCTACCCGTTCACGACGCTCAAAACCACCGGGGTGCCCGATGCCGGCGGCGATCGGGCCTTCGACGACGACGAGAGCTGCGCCCCCGCCGAACCTGCCGCGGGCGCGGTGCCCATCAAGCTGCACGTTTGACCTGACGGAGGCCGACCATGTGGAAACCTGCCCTGACCACCACCCTGCTGGCCGGCGCGCTGCTGGGCCTCGCGGGCTGCGCCGCGATGAACGCGGTCGACAGCAACGTCTCCACTTACAGCCAGTGGCCGGCCGGGCGCAGCGCATCGACCTACGCGTTCGAGCGCCTGCCGTCGCAGCAGGCGCGGGCGATGGAGCAGGAGAAGCTGGAGTCGATGGCCCGGCACTCGCTGCAGGTGGCCGGCTTCAGCGAGGCGGGCGATGCGAAGGCGGCCGATTTCACGGTGCAGGTCGGCGCGCGCATCAACCGCTACGACGTCTCGCCGTACGACGACCCGTTCTGGTGGCATGGCGGCTTGTTCCGTTCGCGCTACGGCTACGGCGGCTACGGCCGGGGCCCGTTCTGGGGCCCGCCCGGCTACTTCGGCCCGCGCTACTACGACACGACCTACTACGACCGCGAGGTGGCGGTGCTGATCCGCGACCGGCAGTCCGGGCAGGTGGTGTACGAGGCGCGCGCGGCCAACGACGGCACGACGATGGGCGGCGATGCGCTGATTGCCGCGATGTTCGACGCGGCGCTGAAGGACTTTCCGCAGACCGGCATCAACCCCAGGCGGGTGACGATCCAGCTGCCGCCCTCGTAGCCCGGATGCCAATCCGGGATGTGTCGGACCAACCCCGGATTGGCATCCGGGCTACCGGCCGTTGTCCGCCGCCAGCGCGCGGAAATCGCCCGCCCAGCCCTTGAGCTTCTTTGCGGCGTACTGCCGCTGCTCCGCGCTTGTCGTGTTGTGCAGCTGCGCCCCGAACTCGCAGTTGTAGCGCGTCAGCTTCTCCTGGTAGCTGCGGAAGTTCTCGCGCGGCGAGTGCTGCACCCGCTCGGCGATCGCGCGCAGCGCGGCCTGCACCTGGGCCTGCGGCGGCCGCTCGGCCAGCAGCTTTCGCAGCGTCTGCAGCACGTCCTGCTGGCGCGCCTTGCGTTCGGCCAGCCACAGCTCCGGGTCGAACGGCGACGCCGCCATCGCCCGCTGCACCCGCTCGGTCTGCGCGTCGTCGAGGTCGCCGTACAGCATCTCGGCGCGCTCCATCGTGCGCTTCATCGTGGCCTTCACCCGGTCCCGCGGGTCGGGCTGCAGGTAGTCGTCGGCATAGTCCTCGTTGACCTTCGCGTAGCGCTTCTCGATGTGTTTCAGCTGCTCGGGCTTCAGCGACAGCGCCGTCTCGGCCAGCGCCGGCAGCGCCTGGTCGAGGCCGGTGAACATGCGCGATTCGACCTCGTCGGTCCAGCGGCACGCCTGGGCGGCCGTGACGGGTTGTTGCAGGTCGCCGGCCAGCTTGTCCAGCCATTGCGCATAGTCCGGCAGCTGGGTGCGGCGGTTCCAGCGGAACCACGACGTGATCGCATCGCGCACCCGCGGCGTCTGCTCGTCGTTGAAGTCGATGTACTTGTCCAGCCACCAATACCCCAGATCGGGGGCCTGGTTGTAGGCCAGGCGCATCGCGCCACACCCTGAAAGCAGGGTGGTCAACGCCAGCGCGACGCCGATAATCACCGACCTGAAAAAAGGACGTTGCATGGCTCTCGACATCGTGATCATGGCCGCGGGCAAAGGCACCCGCATGAAATCCGGCCTGCCCAAGGTCTTGCACAAGCTGGCCGGGCGAAGCCTATTGCAGCATGTTCTGGGTACCGCAGCATCGCTGGGGGCGACCCGCATCATCACGATCACCGGCCACGGCGCCGAACAGGTCGAGGCGGCGGTGCAGGCACCCGGATTGCTCTTCGTGCGGCAGATGCCGCAGCTGGGCACCGGCCACGCCGTGCAGCAGGCCGTGCCGCAGCTGCACGACGAGGGCACCACGCTGATCCTGAACGGCGACACGCCGCTGATCGAGGCGGCCACCGTGCGCGCGCTCGTCGATGCCTGCGGCGGCGAGCGCTTCGCGCTGCTGACGATCACGCTGGCCGATGCCACCGGCTATGGCCGCATCGTGCGCGATGGCGAGCAGGTGCGCGCGATCGTCGAGCACAAGGATGCGAGCCCGGCGCAGCGCGAGATCCGCGAGGTCAACACCGGCGTGATGGCGGTGCCGACGAAGCGGCTGAAGGGCTGGCTGGCCCGGCTGGACAACAAGAACGCCCAGGGCGAGTACTACCTGACCGACATCATCGCGATGGCGGTCGCCGACGGCGTGCCGGTCGTCACCGCGCAGCCGAAGAGCGAGACCGAGGTGCTGGGCGTCAACAGCCCGATGCAGCTGGCCGACCTGGAGCGCCGCTACCAGCGCGCCCGTGCCGAGGCGCTGATGGAGGCCGGCGTGCGGCTGGCCGATCCGGCGCGCTTCGACGTGCGCGGCAGCCTGAACTGCGGCAGCGATGTCGAGATCGACGTCAACTGCGTGTTCGAAGGCGAGGTCGAGTTGGGCGACGGCGTGCGCATCGGCGCGAACTGCGTGATTCGCAACGCACGCCTCTCGGCCAGCGCAGTGATCCATCCGTTCACGCACATCGACGGCGAGGCGCAGGGCGTCAGCGTCGGCCGCGGTGCGCTGGTCGGCCCGTTCGCGCGGCTGCGCCCCGGCGCGCAGCTGGGCGACGAGGTGCACATCGGCAACTTCGTCGAGGTGAAGAACTCGACGCTCGCGAAGGGCGCGAAGGCCAACCACCTGGCCTACCTGGGCGATGCGACGGTGGGTGAACGCGTGAACTACGGCGCCGGCAGCATCACCGCGAACTACGACGGCGCGAACAAGCACCGCACGGTGATCGGCGACGACGTGCACGTCGGCAGCAACTGCGTGCTGATCGCACCGGTCGTGATCGGTGCCGGCGCGACGATCGGCGGCGGCTCGACGATCTCGAAGGACGCCCCGGCCGGCCAGCTGACGGTGTCGCGCGCGAAGCAGGTGTCGCTCGAGGGCTGGACGCGGCCGGTCAAGAAGCGCTAGCGGGCCGCACGCGCCGTCCGCCAGGGAACCAATCGGCTCCCGGGGTCACACAGGTCCGTTGCAGCCAACCGCTCCGAAGGATCCCGTGAGCCCCCTGGAAAAGCAGATGAGCCTCGCGGCGTTCGTCGACGACCTGCTGACGCAGGTTCCCGAACTGTCCGTGTTGCACCGGCAGCACATCGAGGCGCACCAAGGCCTGGTGCCTGCGGTGTTCATGGCCGAGGTCAGCCGGCTCGTGATGGGTCTCATGACGGACCAGGTTGGTGCGGAGCCCCTCACCCGCCTGCTGGCCAGTATGGAGCAAGCGCTTCAATCGTGCGACGCCGGCGTCAGGGAATTGGTCGAAGCGTCATTCGTCGAGAGCCTGTCGGCCCGCACCGCCGCATCGGCCGAACGCTGGCTCGCCAACGACGACATCATCACGCGACCCTGAGTCGGTGAGTCCGACGCTCACACCAGCGCCGGCCGCGCCAGCGCGATCGCCCACGCCTCGAACGCCGCCGCCGGCAGCGGCGAGCTGACCAGCTCCCCCTGCAGCTCGTCGCAGCCGAGCCGCGTCAGGAAATCCTGCTGCGCGATCGTCTCGACGCCCTCGGCGATCACCGTGATGTCCAGGCTGCGCGCCAGCTGCACGATGGCGCGCGCGATCGCCGCCGAGTCGTGCTCGTCCGGCAGGTCCTTCACGAACGAGCGGTCGATCTTCATCTTGTCGATCGGCAGCTCCTTCAGGTGGYCGAGCGACGAGTAGCCGGTGCCGAAGTCGTCGACCGAGATCCGGATGCCCATCGCCTTCAGCTCGCCGAGCCGCGCCTTCACCTCGCCGAGGTCGTCCATCAGCATGCGCTCGGTCAGCTCGAGCTCGAGGAACTCGCCGGGCACGCCTTCCTCGCGCAGCATGTCGGCGATCATCTGGATGAAGCCCACCGTCTGGAACTGCACGCTCGACAGGTTCACCGCCACCGGCACGCTGCTGATGCCGGACTCGTGCCAGCGCCGCGCGCAGCGCAGCGCGTCGCGCAGCACCCACTGGCCGATCGGCAGCATCTGCCGCTGCTGCTCGGCCAGCGGAATGAAATGGTCGGGCATCAGCAGCCCGCGCTCCGGGTGGTTCCAGCGGATCAGCGCCTCGACGCCCACCAGCACGCCGTCGTGCGCACGCACCTGCGGCTGGAAATGCAGCATGAACTCGTCGCGCTCCAGCGCCTGCGTCAGCTGGCTTTCCATCACCAGCGCGGCATAGGCGGAGCGCGCCATCGCCGGCGTGAAGAACTGGTAGTTCGCACGGCCGCGCGCCTTCGCGAGGTACATCGCGGTGTCGGCATTCTTGATCAGCTCGTCGGCCGTCTGCCCGTCGTGCGGGAACATCGAGATGCCCACCGACGGCGTCACCGAGATCAGCCGCCCGTCGGCATTCACCGGCACCTCGATCGCCGCCAGCAGCTTCTGCGTCGCCTCCTCGACGTCGGCGCGCTGCAGCACGCCGGGCAGCAGCACGATGAACTCGTCGCCGCCGAAGCGCGCCACCAGGTCGGTCGAGCGCAGGCTCTGGATGATGCGCTGCGCAACCGTCTGCAGCAGCGTGTCGCCGATCAGGTGGCCCAGCGAGTCGTTGACGCGCTTGAAGTGGTCGAGGTCGATGAACAGCAGCGCGAGCTGCGAGTCGCTGGTGCGCGCACCGGTGATGCGGTGCTCCAGCGTCTCCATGAAGCTCATCCGGTTCGGCAGCTGCGTCAGCGCGTCGTGGTGCGCCAGGTGGTGGATGCGCTCCTGCGCCGCCTGCCGGTCGCGCAGGTCGCGCACCAGCGTCATGCGCATGCGCTCGCCGTTGCGCAGCATCGTGCGCACGGTGAATTCCACCGGCAGGCGGCGGCCGTCCTTGTGCAGCGCGACGCTCTCGTAGGTGATCTCGGCCGCGGCCGATTGCGTCGCGGCGGCGCGCGCGAGCTGGTCGGGCGCGATGAAATCCAGCGTCTGGCGGCCCTTCAGCTCCTCCAGCGTGTAGCCGATCAGCGCGAGCGCCGGCGGGTTGGCGTCGGTGATCACGCCATCCTTGTGGAACACGATGCCCTCGGCACTCGCCTGCATGAACTTCGCGAGGCGCTCTTCCGATTCGCGCACCGCCTGCTCGGCGAGGCGGTGCTTCGTGATGTCGGAGATCAGCACGAAGGTGGCGGTCGCATCGCCGTCGTTGACCACGTGCGGCACCAGGTTCACCTCGATCCAGCGGCGCTGGCCGTCGGTGCCGACCAGCTCGCGCTCGTACGACGCGCTGCGTCGCTCGCGCAGCACCTGGTCGACCTGCGGCTGGATGAGGCGCGCGGCCGGCTCGCCGATGATCTCGGCGACGGTGTGGCCGACGATCGACTGCTCGTCCCAGCCGAAGGTCTGCGCATACTGCTTGTTCGCGAACAGGCAGCGCAGCGTGCTGGCCTGGTAGTAGGCGATCAGCACCGGCACGTTGTCGGCCAGCAGCTGGAACTGGTCGGCCCGGGCGCGCGCCGACAACTCGGCGCGGTGGCTGTCGGTCACGTCGTGCAGCACGCACAGGTAGTGGCCGGGGCCCGGCAGCCAGCGTGCCTCGAGGTCGAGCCAGCAGGGGCCGCCGGCCGATTGCGGCGCGCACTGCATGCGCAGGTTCAGCGCGAAGTCCTCGCGGGCGATCAGCCGCGTGGCGAGCGTCGCGCGCGATTCGGCGCCGAGCAGCGCCTGCCACAGCAGCCCGGCGTCGGGCGCCGAGCCGGCGCCGCTGAACTCGAGAAACGCGCGGTTGCCCTGCAGCACCCGGCACTCGGGCGTCAGCCGCACCACCATGCACGGCAGGTCCTCGGTGTCGGGCCAGGCGGGCAGGGTGGCGTCCATCGGCGTCAGGCGTCCGCTGCCGGGTCCATCGGCTTCATCTGCTCCAGCGCCAGGCACAGGTCGTCCCAGGCGCGCGCCTTGTCCTCCGGGTTGCGCAGCAGGTAGGCCGGGTGGTAGGTGACGACCAGCGGCACGCCCTGGTACTGGTGCACCTTGCCGCGCAGCCGGCCGACCGGCTCGCTGCTGCGCAGCAGGCTCTGCACCGCGAAGCGGCCCATCGCGAGGATCATGCGCGGCTTCACGAGCTCGATCTGGCGGATCAGGAAGGGCTCGCACTGGGCCAGCTCGTCGGGCTCGGGGTTGCGGTTGCCGGGCGGGCGGCATTTGAGCGTGTTGGCGATGAAGACCTGGCGCGCCGGTTCGGCCTCGCCGCGCGTCAGGCCGAGCGCGCGCAGCATGCTGTCGAGCAGCTGGCCCGACTTGCCGACGAAGGGCTCGCCCTGCCGGTCCTCCTGCTCGCCGGGGGCTTCGCCGACGACCATCCAGTGGGCCTGCGGGTTGCCGACGCCGAACACCGTCTGCGTGCGGCCGCTGCACAGCTTGCAGGCGGTGCAGCYGGCGACGGCGTCGCGCAGCGCGGGCCAGTCCATCGTCGCGACACCGCTCGGGCGCGGCCCGCGCAGCGGGGCGGTGGCGGGCGACGGTGCGGCCGC
>NZ_JBFUGW010000053.1:0-29400 GCF_056402735.1 Rhizobacter sp. P3_C12 | reverse complement strand
ATCCAGCCCTTGCGCCAGCAGATCTCCTCGGGGCAGCAGGCCTTCAGGCCTTGCCGCTTCTCCAGCGTCTGGATGAAGGCGCTCGCCTCCAGCAGCGAATCGTGCGTGCCGGTGTCGAGCCAGGCATCGCCGCGGCCGAAGATCTGCACTTCGAGCGTGCCGGCCTCGAGGTACAGCCGGTTCAGGTCGGTGATCTCCAGCTCGCCACGCGGGCTCGGCTTCAGGCTCTTCGCATACGACACGACCTTCTGGTCGTAGAAGTACAGGCCGGTCACCGCATAGCGGCTCTTCGGCTGCTTCGGCTTCTCTTCGAGGCTGATCGCCTGCGCCTGGTCGTTGAACTCGACCACGCCATAGCGCTCCGGATCCGTCACCGGGTAGGCGAACACCGTCGCGCCGCTGGTGCGCGTGGCCGCGTCCGTCAACCGGGTGCCCAGGTCATGGCCGTAGAAGATGTTGTCGCCCAGCACCAGCGCGCTCGGCGCGCCGGCCAGGAACTGCTCGCCGATCAGGAAGGCCTGCGCGAGGCCGTCCGGGCTCGGTTGCACCGCGTAGCTGAGGTCCAGGCCCCACTGCCGGCCGTCGCCCAGCAACTGCTGGAAGCGCGGCGTGTCCTGCGGCGTGCTGATGATCAGGATCTCGCGGATGCCGGCCAGCAGCAGCGCGCTGAGCGGGTAATAGATCATCGGCTTGTCGTACACCGGGATCAGCTGCTTGCTCAGCGCGAGCGTCGCCGGGTGCAGCCGGGTCCCGGAGCCCCCGGCGAGGATGATGCCTTTGCGAGTCATGACAGCCCCTCGTCGGATGAGTACATCCGCCGATCCCCCGAGGGGATGCCGGCCGGCTTGGGAGCGGCCCGGCGCTCGGCCGGCACCGCGTTCAATTGCATTGACATGTGTTCCTCCAAGGATTTGTCAGCCCAGCACTTCGGTCAGCATGCGCTCGACGCCGGCCTGCCATGCCGGCATGCGCAGCCCGAAGGCCTGGTTCAGCTTGTCGCACGACAGCCGCGAATTCAGCGGCCGTTTCGCCGGCGTCGGGAACGCGGTGGTCGGCACCGGCTCGATCGCCTCGGGCGCCACCTTGATCGCGTGGCCGCGCGCACGCGCCCATTCGATGACGAAGCGTGCATAGCCGTGCCAGCTGGTCTCGCCAGCGGCCACCGCGTGGTACGTGCCGGCGAGCTTCGCATCGGCCAGCGCGGCGCGCAGCGCGTGCACGCTGACGTCGGCCAGCAGGTCGGCGCCGGTCGGCGCGCCGACCTGGTCGTCGATCACCGTCAGCTTGTCGCGCTCGCCCGCCAGCCGCAGCATCGTGCGCGCGAAGTTGCCGCCGCGCGCGGCGTAGACCCAGCTGGTGCGCAGGATCAGGTGCTTGCAGCCGCTGCCGCGGATCAGCTCCTCGGCCTCGAGCTTGGTCTGGCCGTAGACGCTGAGCGGCGCCGTCGGCGCGTCTTCGCGGCGCGGCGCGTGGCCGCTGCCGTCGAACACGTAGTCGGTGCTGTAGTGCACCAGCCAGGCGCCGAGTGCTGCCGCCTCGCGCGCCAGCACGCCGGGGCCGGTCGCATTGATCGCGCGCGCCAGTGCCGGCTCGCTCTCGGCCTTGTCGACCGCGGTGTGCGCCGCGGCATTGACGATCACGTCCGGGTTCACCGCGCGCACCGTCGCCGCCAGCGTGTCGGGCTTCGAGAAGTCGGCCTTCAGTGCGCCCGGCGTGTCGAAATCGAGCGCGGTCAGCTCGCCCAGCGGCGCCAAGGCGCGCTGCAACTCCCAGCCGACCTGGCCGCCTTTGCCCAGCAGGAGAATCTTCATGCGGCCGCCGCCTCGCCGTAGTTCTTCGCGACCCAGTCGCGGTAGCCGCCGCTCTGCACGTTGGCGACCCAGCCGGCGTTGTCGAGGTACCACTGCACCGTCTTGCGGATGCCGGTGTCGAAGGTCTCGGCCGGGCGCCAGCCGAGCTCGCGCTCGACCTTGCGCGCATCGATCGCATAGCGGCGGTCGTGGCCCGGGCGGTCCTTCACGTAGGTGATCAGGCGCTTGTACGAGCCGGCCGCATCGGGCTTCAGCTCGTCGAGCAGCGCGCAGATCGTGTGGACGATCTCCAGGTTGGTCTTCTCGTTCCAGCCGCCGATGTTGTAGGTCTCGCCGACGCGGCCGCCGGCCAGCACCGCGCGGATCGCGCTCGCGTGGTCGCGCACGTACAGCCAGTCGCGCACGTTCTGGCCGTCGCCGTAGATCGGCAGTGCCTTGCCCGCCAGCGCGTTGACGATCATCAGCGGGATCAGCTTCTCGGGGAAGTGATAGGGGCCGTAGTTGTTGCTGCAGTTCGTGGTGACGACCGGCAGTCCGTACGTGTGATGCCAGGCGCGCACCAGGTGGTCGCTGGCCGCCTTGCTGGCCGAGTAGGGGCTGTTCGGCTCGAAGCCCTTGGTCTCGGCGAAGGCCGGGTCGGTCGGCGACAGCGAGCCGTAGACCTCGTCGGTGCTGACGTGGTGGAAGCGGAAAGCGCTCTTCGCGTCGCCCTCGAGCGAGCCCCACAGGCCGCGTGCGGCCTCGAGCAGCGTGAAGGTACCGTCGATGTTGGTGCGCATGAACGCGCCGGGGCCGTGGATGCTGCGGTCGACGTGGCTCTCGGCCGCGAAGTGCACGATGGCGCGCGGCCGGTGCTGCGCAAGCGTGGCGTCGACCAGCGCGCGGTCGCAGATGTCGCCCTTGACGAACACGTGCCGCGCATTGCCGTTCAGCGACGCGAGGTTCTCGAGGTTGCCGGCATAGGTCAGCGCGTCGAGGTTGACGACGGTCTCGTCGCTCTGCGCCAGCCAGTCCAGCACGAAGTTGCTGCCGATGAAGCCGGCGCCGCCGGTCACGAGGATGGTCATGAAGGGATCCTGTCTTTACTTGGTGCGCCCGTAGGTGTCCTCGAAGCGGACGATGTCGTCCTCGCCGAGGTACGAGCCCGATTGGACTTCGATGATTTCCAGCGGCACCTTGCCGGGGTTCGCGAGCCGGTGGGTCTGGCCGAGGGGGATGTAGGTGCTCTGGTTCTCGGTGAGGATCATCACCTTGTCGCCGTTGGTGATCTCGGCGGTGCCGCAGACGACGATCCAGTGTTCGGCGCGGTGGTGGTGCATCTGCAGGCTCAGCGAGGCGCCCGGGTTGACCAGGATGCGCTTGACCTGGAAGCGCGCGCCGGAGTCGATGCTGTCGTACCAGCCCCAGGGGCGGTGCACCTTGCGGTGCAGGTTGTGCTCGCCACGGCCGCGCGCGCCGAGCTCGCCGACGATCTTCTTGACCTCCTGGCTGCGGGCGCGGTCGCTGACCATCACCGCATCGGGCGTCTCGACGACGACCACGTCGCTCAGGCCGATCACGCTGACCAGCCGGCTGGTGGCATGCACCAGCGTGTTGTCGCTGTCCTGCAGCAGCACGTCGCCGACGCTCGCGTTGCCGCGGCCGTCCTTGTCGGCGACCTGCCAGACCGCGTCCCAGGCGCCGAGGTCGTTCCAGCCGGCGTCCAGCGCGACCATGCGGATGTCGAAGGCGCTGCCGGGGCAGCGTTCCATCRCCGCGTAGTCGACCGATTCGGACGGCACCGCGGCGAACTCGGCCTTGCCGGGGCGCACGAACTTCGCATCGGTGCTGCGCGCGGCCCACGAGGCGCGGGTGGCGGCGGCGATGTCGGGGCGGAACTGGTCCAGCGCGGCCAGCCACACCGAGGCCCTCAGCACGAACATGCCGCTGTTCCACAGGTACTGGCCTTCGCGCAGGTAGTGCTCGGCGGTAGCGAGGTCGGGCTTCTCGACGAACTGCGCGACCTTGCCGTCGGGCGTGCTGCGGATGTAGCCGTAGCCGGTCTCGGGGCGGTCGGGCGTGATGCCGAGGATCACGATGGCGCCGTCGGCGGCGGCGCGCACGGCGCGCTGCAGTGCGGCGGTGAAGGCGGCAGGCTTGGTGACGACGTGGTCGGCGGCGGTCACGACGAGGATCGGGTCCTGCCCGTTCTCGATGCCGGCGAGTGCCGCGAGCGTCATCGCGGGCGCGGTGTTGCGGCCCTGCGGTTCCAGCACGACGGCGGCGGGGTCGGTGCGCAGCTCGCGGAGCTGGTCGAGCACGAGGAAGCGGTGCTCCTCGTTGCCGACGATCAGCGGCGTCTGCACGGCGATGTCGGCGGCGCCGAGGCTTTCGACGCGCTGCACCGCCTGCTGGAACAGGCTCTGGTTGCCCGACAGCACAAGGAACTGCTTCGGGAAGCCGGCGCGCGACAGCGGCCACAGCCGCGTGCCGCTGCCACCGGCCATGATGACGGGGAGGACGGACAGCGGGGTCGGCGGGGTGGTGGGCGTGGACATGGCGGTTTCTTCCGGAGGTCTTGTTGTGTGGGCGAGGGACTGAATTATCGGCGGGCCAGCCGCTTGATCGCCGAGACGACGATCGGCGGCAGGATCTGCTTGAGCACGTGCTTGCTGCGGTCGCTGCGGCTCGCGAACAGGTAGGTCGACAGCATGGCTTCGCGCCGGTCTTCGCGGGCGAAGCGGTTGGCGTAGTAGTAGGCCGCGATGGAGCGCCGCGTGACGCCTTCGGGCACCGCGAGCGGCCGCGAATGGCCGTGGTAGTGGGTGCGGCCGTGGCTCATCAGGATCGAGCGGCCGAACTCGGGTTCGACGGTGCCGACGCATTGCTTGCGGTCGGCGTCCCACAGTTCGAGGGCGCCTTGCCACGGCGGCTGCCAGTTCTTGTTGAGGTAGGTGATGAACACCATCTCGTTGTTGAGGGCGGTGCGCGGGTGGCGGTCGAAATCGGCATGGATGCCGAACGAGCCGCCGGACAGCGTCTCGTGCAGGCCGCCGCCGAACAGGTGGGCATCGCTGACGAGGTCGGGCACGCCGCTGATGTGCGAGAGCGCATGCAGGAAGAAGCTGGAGCCGAGCGTCCAGAAATACAGCTGGCTGGCCGGCCCCATGCGAGCGCCGACGCGCGAGCGCTCGACGCGGGCATAGGCATTGGTCTGGGTGCTCCAGTGGTCGCGGGGCAGCACCTCGAATTCCTCGTGCACGAGTTCCAGCAGGCGGGGGTTGAACCAGTCCTGCACGACGAGGTGGGGGTAGGGCGTGGCCGACTGCATGCGGGATCGCAATTCATCGAGGTGCGTGATGTCCGCCAGGCGGGGCTCGATCAGTTCATCGAGTGACAGCCGCACGCCGCGGATGGTGACGAACGCGGAATCGTCGATGAGTGCCTTGGCAACTTCGACCTCGACAGGCAGGGACATCATGGCTTCGCTCTCTTGCGCCGGGGGCAACAAGCGATCGTAAGCAAGGGGGAGGCCGCTGGAGGGGGCATCCCCCCTGAATGGGCGATGTGTGCGTGTGAGTCGTTTGTCGCTTCTGTTTCTGCGTGTCGCGGCGGGTGAGGGGATGGGCTGGAGGCTCATGCCGAGACGGTCGGCGCCCTGGGGGCGCCGACTCCACTGCGAAGATCGGCTTTGGGGATGCATCGGCAAACTCCCTCCGCTCGCTTCGCTCTCTGTGGTCAAACAGTGCCGATGAGTCAGTTCACGAAGCGCGCTGGCGCGCGCCATCCCCAAAGCCGATCTTCTCCGTCGCCTCAGAAATCGCCCCCAGCCCATYCCCTCACCCGCCGCTAAMCACCAGCCGCTCTGGTTGGGTGGAAAAGATTGAAGTGATCGACGAAGCGCGCGAGCGCTCGAATGCTCGTCGGTCACTTCAATCTTTTCCCCCCAACACAGCACGGTGGTGGCCGCAAAGGCGCGGGTGGGTAGGCTGTGGAGCGCCAATAGGGACGGGGCGCCGGAGCTGGCTGGTTTCGTGGCCCGCGTGCGCCAGCACGCTTCGTGAACTGACTGTCGCCGACTGTTTGACCACAGCGAGCGAAGCGAGCGGAGGGAGTTTCGGCGACGGGCCATGAAACCAGTCAGCGCAGGGGAGTCATTGCCCCCCAGGGGCAATGACCGCACCGGCCGGCGAGCCACAGCCTGCCCACCCGCGCCTTTGCAAGCAAGAACACAGCAGCGCATCAAGAAGCACGGCCTTCACGAGCACCGGCACCAGAAGCCACCGGCAGCCACTGCAGCAGCAGCTGCTCGTACTGCGCCAGGATGTGGTTCCAGGTGAAGCATTCCTCGAAGCGGGCTCGGCTGGCTTGCTGCATCGCGGCCAGTCGCGCCGGATCCTTCAGCACCGCTTCGAGCGTCGTCGCGAATCCATCCGCGCCGCTGAAGTAGCCCGCCTGCGGGCCGGCCACCCAGCGGTTGAACCGGTTGTCGTGCGCGATCACCGCATTGCCCGCCCCCAGTGCCTCCACCAGCGACGGGTTGGTGCCGCCCACCTGGTGGCCGTGCACATACGCCATGCTGTGGAAACGCAGCGATTGCACCGTCGGCTTGTCGTAGATCGCGCCGACGAACTTCACCTCGGCGCTCGCGGCTTCCTTCACCGCACGGTGGTACGCGTTGTCCGGCGAGTAGTTGCCCAGCACCGTCAGCGTCACACCACGCGGCGCACGCGAGAAACCCTGCACCACCTCCAGGATCGAGTTCTCCGGCTCGGGCCGGGCCACCAGCGTCAGGTAGCGGCCCGGCTCCAGCCCCAGCCCGTGCACCGGGCCGGTCGGCATGTCGTGCAACGGGTCGGCGCCATACGCGATCGTCGTCACCTTGTTCGCGTTCACGCGCGTGCCCAGGTGGTGCTTGATCTCCGGGTGGTCGGCCACCAGGTGGTTGCCGAGCCAGCAGCCGGCCCAGTCGTTCATCCAGAACCAGGTCTTCGCGACACCGCCCCACTTCGCGCGTGACCACTCGATGCCGTCCATGTTGATCAGGTTCGGCACCCCCTTCAGTCGCAGCAGCGCACAGAACACCGCCGTGTTGTAGCCGAGCGTCAGGCACAGGTCGCGGTGCTTCGCGGCATGCCGCGTGGCCTGCCAGTCGAACACGATCGTGCCCTTCGGCCCCGGTGCATCCACCGGCATGCGCACCCGCTCGACACCGCGCCAGCTGTCCTCGAACACCGGGCCGGTGCCGTCCTCCTGGCAGTACACGATCACGCGCCAGCCGCGCTCCACCAGGTACAGCGCCAGGTGCTCGGCAAAGGTCTCGAAACCGCCATGAGCGGCCGGCACGCCGCGCGTGCCGAGGATGCGGAGGGTCTTGTTCATCATCGGTCGGGGGTGGACGAGGGGGTGGGGGGATTGAACGCAGCCAGGTTCGAGAACCTCGGTGCGAAGAAGCTGCGCACGCCATGCACCAGCACCTGCGCCGATTGCTGCCAGTCGAACTTGCGCACCTGCGCCAGGCCCTGCTCGCGCATGCGCTCGCGCAGGCCGGCATCGCCGATCACCTGCCGCAGCGCAGCGGCCAGTTCGGCGCTGGAGTTCGGGTCGGCATACAGCGCCGCCGCGCCGCCCACCTCGGGCAGCGAGGTGGTGTTGGACGTGATCACCGGCACGCCGCTCGCCATCGCCTCGGCCACCGGCATCCCGAAGCCCTCGGCGAAGGCCGGGTACGCGAACGCCATCGCATGCCGCATCACCGCCGGAAGCGCCTGGTCGCCCACCTTCGACAGGAAGCGCACGCGCTGCTGCAACCCGTGCGCCACGACGGCCCGGTCGATCTGCTCGTAGCTGAAATCGCGCTGGCCGACGACCACCAGCGGCGGCGCATCCGCCCCCAGCTCGGCGTACGCATGGATCAGCGTCTCGTGGTTCTTGCGCGGCTCCAGGCGCCCCACCGTCAGCAGGTAGCCGCCCGGCTCCAGCCCGAGCTCGCGCACCGCGTCGGCGCCCTCCGGCCCGGGCTTGAAGCGCTGCGGGTCGACGCCGTTGTAGGTGATCGCGATGTCGTCGGCCGGCACGCCGTACAGCCGCGCGATCTCGCCCTTCGAGAACTGGCTCACCGCGAACAGCAGCTTCGCGCGCCGCGCCGCATGCCGGAACGTCAGCTTCGACTGCAGCACGAAGCTGCGCGGGAAGAACTGCGGATGCGTCTCGAACAGCAGGTCGTGGATCGTGCACGCGCACGCACCGGTGCGCACGAACGGCAGCCGGTACTGCATGTGCAGCAGGTCGATGCGGTGTTTCCACTGCAGCCACGGCAGTTGCACGCCGAGACGGATCGGCGCGCGCTGGTGCGGCATGCGCACCAGTTCGACGTTCGGCGCACCGAACTCGGCGTGCGCGTCGCGCAGGCTGTCGATGCCGTCGAGCAGGAACACGAAGTCGATGTCCGGCGCGAGCCGGATCGCCTCGCGATACAGCCCGAGGATGTGGCTGCGCGAGCCCTGGAAGATGCCGTCCCAGGTGTGGAAATCCACGCCGAGGCGGGGGCGGCGAGGCGGTGTCGTCGTCATCTGGGTGTGCGCAAGGGCGTGGCGGAAACCGGTGCAGGCTCGTGGCCCGCACCGACGAGGCGTCGGCTCAGTTCGACGTGGCGCGTCGCGAAGCCTTCGGAGCTGAAGCGGCGCGACAACAGCCGCTGCTGCGCGCTCGCGACCTGCGCGGCGCGCCGGCCTGGCGTCGTCACCAGCGCATCGATCGCGCGCCACAGGTCGGCCGCGTCGTGCGGCACGCAGAACGCGATGCCGTCGTCGTCGAAATAGTGGTCCAGCCCGCCGGCGCGCGTCGCCACCACCGGCACGCCGCGCGCGGTGGCCTCGAGCACCGCGGTCAGCCCGGAGGCATGCAGGTTCTCGTGCAGCGGCACGACGACGCAATCGGCCCAGCCGTAGTTCGCGACCACCTCGGCCTGCGTCATCGGATGCGCGTCGATGTTGGACTGCGCCAGGTGCGCCGGGAAATGGCTGGAGCCGATGCGCAGTTCGACGCCGGCGCGCCCGCCGAGCGCCTGCGCCAGGGTCTCCCAGTCGCGGTGCCGGTCGTTGCCGAGCGCCAGCACGTGCAGCGGCCGCGTGCCGTCGAGCACCGCCTGCGGGCGCTCGGTCGCGATCGGGTAGCTGTCGAGCGAGATGCCGAAGTCGACGATCACCTGCCGCTCGCCGAGATCGAGCTCGCGGGCCCGCACCATGTTCAGCGGCGAGTGGAAGGTGGCGGCCTCGGCATCGCGCATCAGCCAGCGCACCAGGCGCCGGCGCACGCCCGACCAGCGGCTCCATTCGTCGACCAGCCAGATCGACTGCGCGACGATCGGCGCGGTGTCGATGCCCAGCCGGCGCAGCAGCCCGACGGCCAGGTGCTCGTACTCGGTGTGGGTCCAGATCACGTCGGCCCGCCCGGGGTGCAGCAATGCGCGGTTCGCCCACACGTGCCGCAGGTCGAAGCCGAGCAGCTTGCGCAGTGCCCGGTCGACCAGCCCGAGCGCGCCCGGCCACGTCGGCGTCGCGCGCGAGAAGCTCAGGCTGCAGCCCTGCTGCAACGCATGGTGGTAGCCGTAGGGCGTCGCGTCGGGCGCCTCGCCGCGCGCATGGCGCTGCGACCAGGCGGCCACGTCCAGGTGGCGCGGCAGCAGCACCATCACGCGCAGCGGGCCGGCGGCGGAGGCCGTGGATTCAGGGGATGAAGACATCCTGAATCCTCTCCAGGTACTGCATGCCGAACTTCTTCGTCGGCTCGATGATCGAGCCCTCGCCGTACTCGTTCCAGCAGCACAGCACGCCGATGCGCTTGGTGCGGTCGGGGTTGGCGTCCATCACCGCCTTGCCTGCGCGCAGGTGGGCCTCGAAGCTGGCCGGCGTCGACACCGAGTTGTCGTGCCCCGGCTGCGAGCTGCCGCCCCAGGGCGTGCGGTCCCAGCCGGCCGTCATCGGCACGAAGTACGGCAGCTTGCTGTACTTCACGATCCAGTTCCATTGCATGCGGTAGTACTGGTCGAGCTCGTCGTAGCTCTTCGAGTACGGCGTGCGCGTCGAATCCTCGCCGGCGATGCCGAAGTGGTAGTTGTAGGCCGAGATCGCATCGAAGCCGCTGTTGAACGCGAAGTCGCGCACCCAGAACTGCGAGGCCACCACGCCGAGCACGAAGTAGATGCCCGGCAGCCCGGCCGCGCTGGCCCGGGCGCGGGCACGGGTCAGCATCGCCGCGGGCGTCGTCTTCATCGCGGTCGCCTGCGTGCGGAACACGTCGGGCGAGAACAGGAACATCACCGGCTTGTTGTCGATGCGCAGGTACTCCGGCCGCTTCATGTGGTTGGCGATCCAGAAATCGACCAGCGCATCCCACTCGGCCAGCGTCTTCGGCTCGGCCGTGTGGTTGGCCCACATCAGCGAGTACTTCACCTTCGAGCGCTGTGCCGAGGCCAGGTAGGCGAGCACCGCGGTCTGGGCCGCCGGCTTCGCGTTCTCCCAGTACCAGTCGAAGATGATGAACGAGATGCCGGCATCGGCCATCCAGCCGATCTGCCGGTCCAGTGTGACGGCCTTGTCGTCGCGGTACCAGCCGAGCATCGGCTCGCGGTCCTTCGCGAAGGGCTTGATCGACGACCAGGTGTCAGGCTCGGACGGCCCCTTCACGCCGGGCGACCAGCCGGGGTAGTAGTACATGCCGAGCTGGTACGGCGAGCTGGCCGACCAGGCCGACCACGGCGCCGCGCAGCAGGCCGCGGCGAGGACGAGTCGAAGAAGAAGACTGCGGATGCCCATGCTCATGGCTCATGCTCCCAGTTGAACGGCGAGGGCCGCCGAGGCCAGTTGCTCGACCGCCGGGCGGCGCGCACGGATCTGCGCGCGCGTCACGTCCAGCGCGTCCAGGCGCGCGCAGACGCAGCGGTACAGGCTGTCTGCATCGCAGACCTCGAGCGGGCTCAGCAGCGATTCCGCGCCGAGCCCGAAATGGCGCAGCGCGCCGGCGAACTTGCCCTGGTATTCGACGGCCACCACCGGGATGTCGCGGCCCAGCGTCGCGATCATCAGGTGCATGCGGCCGGTCAGCACCAGGTCGAAATGCTGGCAGCACTGCTTCACGTCGGCCGCGGTGTACGGGCCCTGCGCGAGCAGCACGCGCGGCTGCACCGCCGCCGGCAGCCGCGAGAACACGTCGGCCAGCATCTCGGGGTCGCTCGCGTGCGGGCGGAAGTCGTGCGGCACCAGCACCACGCGGGCGTCGCGCTCGGTGACCAGCCGCGCGATCGCGGCGGCCGAGGCCGACACCGCCTGGTCGCGCTGCGCGGCCGTCAGCAGCTTCAGCGAATGCGGCGACAGGTTCCACGCGATCACCGGGCCGCTGGCACGCGGACCGTCCTTCAGCCAGGTGGCGACGCTGCTCTCGAGCGCGCTCGCCGGCGACGGCTCCAGCAGGAAGCCGAGGTCGGCCGTCAGCTTCACGCGCTCGCCGACCAGCTGCGCGACCCGCTCGCGAGACACCGCATCGCGGCACAGCAGCGTGACGCCCTGCGGCAGCTTGCGGAACGCGCCGGCCATCGCCGGATCGGGCCGGTCGTTGAAGCTGAAGCTGCACACCATCGCCGGCACGCCGCGGCGTGCCGCGAAGCCGGCCACCTCGAGCCGCAGCATCGATTCGAAGCGCGAGTAGAAGCCGTCCAGCACGTCGGCGCCGATCACGATCAACGCGCGTGCCTTCGCGAGTTCGTTCGCGACCGCGCCGGCCTGGCCGAGCCGGCCCCACAGCGGCATCGCGGTGAAGGCGACGTCGCCGCCGACCGGCATGTCCACGCCGGGCCGGCACAGCACGCGGGCCGATCGGATGCCGGCCTGCTTCAGCAGCGAGGTCAGCCCGCCGACCAGCGCCTGGTCGCCGACCGAGCCGATCATCGAATACGCATCGGCGATCACGATCACCACCTCGCCCGGTTTCGCCGGTTGCGCCGAGAAGGGGCGCGCCAGCAGCATCAGCAACCGATAGGCGCGCACCATCATCCCGTCGTTCAGGCGCACCACGCCTTCGAGAAAGCGCACGCCGGCCGCGCCCACCGTGCCGGGCAGCCGCGACACGTGCTTCAGCAGCACGCGCGGCATCAGCGCGACGATCAGCAGCGCATACAGCGCCGCGCTGATGCCCAGGCTCACCACCGATCCGACGACGGGGGGGACGCGGCTCTGCGCGAAGTTCGCGATGGCGAAGCCGACGGCGGCGGCGAGGACGGCGGCCAGCACCGGCTTGGCGATCTGACGGATGATGGGCATGGCGGGGATCTCCAGGGAGAGACGGATGACGCGGAAGATGATGGGCACCGCCGCCATCTGGCCGAACAACAGGCTGGCGGCAACGCCCGCGGGGCCGAAGGGCAACAGCAAGGGCAATACCAGGAAACTGCAGGTGCAACGCACGATCCCGACCTGCACCATCGCGCCGGCCGCACCGGTGGCTTGCACGGCCGACGAATACAGCAAGGCGATGGTGCGCAATGCACCCAACAGGCACAGGATCTGGAACGGCGCGACCGCGTCGTGCCACTGCCCGCCGAACACGGCCGGCACCAGCACCGCGCCCGAGCCGGCAGCCAGCAGGAAGGCCGGCACGATGAAGGTGGCCGCCATCAGCGAGCGCGTGGCGATCGCATCGAGCAAGGCCTCGCGGTTGACCTGCGCGCGCGCGAACACCGAGATCGACGCATCCCACAGCGGCGCGGCGAGCAGCTGCGTCGCGGCGAGCTGTGCCCGCGCGGCGAGCGCGTAGTTGCCGAGCAGGGCGAGGCCCATCTGACGGCCGACGACGAGTTCGATCACGCGCGTCTCGGCCAGGTCGAGCAGCTTGACGAAGGTGATGCGTGCCGAGAAGCCCGACAGATCGCGCAGCGCACCGCGGTCGAAGGCCCAGCGCGGGCGCCAGGTTTCGTGGCGCCACAGGATCACGGTGCCGGTGACGTGGAAGCACAGCTGCTGCAGCACGAAGGCCCAGACGCCCAGCCCCAGCAGCGCCGCGACGATCGCGACCGCGCCGCTCAGCAGGTTGGCGGTGGCGGTGCGGCGCGCCAGCGTGCGGTAGTCGAGCGAGCGGCGCAGCAGGCCGGCCGGCACCGCCGACAGCGCCATCAGCACGAACACCGGCGACAGCGCCATGATCACCGGCTGGATGCCGGGGCTGTCGAAGGCGCGCGCGAACAGCGGCGCGCAGGTCAACGCCAGCAGCGCGAGCACGAGGCCGCAGGCCATCGTGGTCCAGAACGCGGCGTTGATGTGCCCGGGGCTCAGCGCCGCGCGCTGCACGAGCGCATGGCCGAACAGCTGCTCGACGAAGATCTCGCCGAGCGTGAGGAACACCATCGCGACCGCGAACGCGCCGAACTCGGCCGGGCCGAGCAGGCGGGCGAGCGCGAAGAACACGACGAAGGTGATGCCGCGTGCGGCCCAGTTCTGCACGTAGGCCCACATCGTGCCGCGCGTGGCCGACATCTTGTGCTGCGAATCCAACGGCACATTGCTCATGCGGCGACCTCGCTCAGCGAAGCCTTGACCGTCGCCAGCACGCGCTCGCGCCACGAGCTGGCCGAGAACGCGACGCCGGCATGCTGGCGCGCCGCCTCCGACAGCCGCGCGCGCAGCGCATCGTCCGACAGCACGCGCACGATGTGGTCGGCAAAGGCCTGTGCTTCATCGGCCACCATCGCATGGCAGCCGTCGAGCGCGCCGGTGCCCTCGACGCCGATGCGCGTGGACACGACCGCCGAGCCGGCGAGCATCGCCTCCACCGTCTTGATCTTCACGCCGCCGCCGCTGACCAGCGGCACCACGGTGACGCTGTTGCTCGCGTAGAACGCATGGATGTCGGGCACGAAGCCGCTGAACTCGACGCCGCTGCCGTCGCCGGCCTGCGCCGTCAGCGTGGCCGGCGGGTTGCGGCCGGCGACGACGAAGCGCGCCTGCGGCATGCGCTCGCGCACGCGCGGCCAGATGTCGCGCAGGAACCAGGCCATGCCTTCCAGGTTCGGCTGGTGGCCGAAGCTGCCGGCGAAGCCGACCTGGTTCGCCACCGCCGCGCCGTGCGCACGCTGCAGCACCTGCTCGTCGGCCAGCGGCAGGCCCATCGACAACGCGCGCGTGGCCGGGTTCAGCGCCTGCAGCACCTGCGCATCCTGTTCGGACAGCGTCAGCGCCGCGGCGAAGCGCGGGTAGTGGCGCGCCTCGTAGCGCGCCCAGGCGACCCAGTTCAACCAGTTGCGCGGGCCGGGCGCGCGCTGCGCCTGGCGGAAGCCCGACAGGCTGTACGCGTCCTGCACGTCCATCACACAAGGAACGCCCTCGCACAGCTCGACGTATTGCGCCATCTGCGGGAACTGGATCCACACCACGTCGGGGCGGAAGCGCAGCAGCATCGCGCGCAAGGCCGATTCCATCGCCGGCGTGCGGCACAGCCGCGCCAACTCCGGCTCGCCGAAGGCGAACGAGCCGAGCCGCGCGCGCAGCACCACGCTGCGTTCGATCCGCAGCGGCACGCTGTCGACCTCGGCGCAATGCGTCTTCAGGCTCGCGAGGTCGCGGGTCTCGCGCTCATCGCCATCGGCGCCGCGGAAGCCGAGGAACGCGACCGTCGCGACGCCGGCCAGCTCCTTCAGCTGGGCCCAGCAGAGGGCGGCACCGCCGTTGGCGGACGCTTCGCCGTAGAGGAAGGGCGCGAGCAGCAGCACGCGCGGGGCCGGGGCGGCCGTCGCCGCGGGAGCCGGCGATTCAGGCAAGTTCATGCGTGGCGAGGGTGGACTGGTACAGCGAAGGCGCACGAGGCGGCGCGAAGACGGCGGCATGGCCCTGCATGAAACGGCCGAGCAGCGTGAAGACGAACAGGAAGAACACGACGATGTCGGGCTCGAAGTTGTACGGCAGGAAGAACGCGCAGACCGTGAAGCCGATCAGCACCGACCACTGGCTGCGGTGCACCCACAGGCCCGACAGGATGCCGGCGATCGACAGCATGAAGAGGCTGCCCAGCGGCAGCCCCATGTCGAAGAACACCGCGAGGAAGCTGTTCTCGACGTTGTAGAGCGTGCCGCCGAACAGGGCCGCGCGCGCGCCGACGGTGCCCTTCGGGTAGCCAAGCCAGGCGTAGTCGTCCAGCGATTCGATCGCGACGACGAAGGACTTGTGGTGGCCGACCATCGACGGGTCGGTGCCGCTGAAGTTGAGCAGCGCCCAGCGGCTGACGGCGCCGTCGCTGTAGCTGTCGAGCAGCAGCAGCGCGACACCCATCAGCGCGACCGAGACCGCGCCGGCCAGCACCATGCGCGTCAGGTTGGCCGGGCTGAACAGCACGCCGCCGGGCACGCAGGCCAGCACCAGCGCCAGGGTGCCCAGCATGATCGCGAGCCAGCTGCTGCGCGAGAAGGTGAGGGCGACCGCGAGCAGCGCGAGCACCAGGGCCGCCACCACGATGAGGCTCGGCAGCGGGCGCGGCTTGCGCGAGAACAGCAGGCCGCCGACCAGCAGCGCATACAGCCCGAGCGCGAGGCCCAGCGAGTTCGGCCCGGTGGCCGGCAGGCCCATGCGCAGCCAGGTGCCGCCGGCGATGTACCAGGCGCTCGCGAGCGGGCCGGTGCCGGTGTCGTCGCCCATCAGCGTGCGCAGCAGGCGCGGGCTCAGCTCGACCGCGGCGAAGATGCCGAATGCGGTGAACACGACCAGCAGGCCGCACCAGAAGCTCATGCGCAGCAGCGCGCGCACGTCGTCGTCGCTCGCGCGCAGCACGATGCCTTCGAGCGCCACCGCGAACAGCAGCGGCAGCAGGTAGATGCGGGCGTAGTACAGGCCGGGGATGTGGCGGTCGTCGAACGCGGCGACGAACACCGTGGCCGAGATCGTCGCGATGCACAGCAGCGCCCACAGGTAGAAGCCGCGCGCCTTGAAGACATCGGTGCGGCTGATCGCGAACAGCACCAGCAGCAGCAGCAGCCCGTCGCGCAGCGGCGGGATGATGTTGGGCGCGTGCGCCATGCCGAGCAGCGTCTTGCCGAACTGCGACAGCAGCGACACGAAGGCGATCAGGCAGAGGAGGCGGCCGGCCGCTCTCATCGTGGACCCCTCATTTCCACCACGCAGCGAACGACTGCTGCGCCGCGTTGAAGTAGCCGTTGCGCTTGTCGCGCTGCAGTGCGCGGCGCTCGGCGTTCTGCGACAGCACGGCGCGGCCGGCATGCGCCAGCGCCTTCGCCGAGAACACCACGCCGAGCGACAGCGCGAGCCGCGAGGCCGCGCCGCGCCCGAAGTGCTTGGTGACGAACAGCAGGTACGAGCGCAGCGTGCGCAGCACGGTGGCGCGGCCGGCCCAGGCCTTGCCCGCGCCTTCGTAGTGCGTGACGGTCACGTCGGCGCGGTAGCTGGCGCGCAGGCCCAGCTGGCGCACGCGGCGGCCGTAGTCGACGTCCTCGCAGTACATGAAGAAGGCATCGTCGAGGCCGCCGAGCCGCTCCCACACCTCGCGCCGCGTCGCCAGGCACGCGCCGGAGACCCAGTCGACCGACGGGTTCGACTGCGCATAGAACGCCGGGCGCGTCTGCACGCGGCGGAACACGTCGGGCGTGCGCCACTGCTTCTCGAGCCCGAGCCACGACAGCGCGATGCGCGCCGGCGTGTGCTCGAAGCCGACCGAGAACTGCAGCCGCCCGTCGCCGTACACCAGGTGGCAGCCGGCCACGCCGACCGTGGGCTGCAACGCCTCGTCGACCAGCGCATCGAGGCTGCCGTCGCAGCGCGTGTCGTTGTTCAGCAGCAGCAGCACGCGGCCGCGCGCCTCGGCAGCGGCGCGGTTGTTGCCGCCGGTGAAGCCGAGGTTCTCGCTCGATTCGATGTAGCGGATGTCGGGCCGCGTGCGCAGGAATTCCTGGCTGCCGTCGACCGACGCGTTGTCGATCACGATGATCTCGGCGCTGTGGCGCGTGAACGCCGCACGCGCGGTGTCCAGGCAGTCGGGCAGGAAGCGCAGGCCGTTGTAGTTGACGATGACGACCGAGACGTCGGGCGGGTTCATGGGCAGGCGCTCACGGGGCGGTGGCGGCGACGCTGGCGTCGGCCGGGCTGTGCGACGGGCTCACCGGGCCGATCAGGAAGCGCCGCGTGCGCGGGTCGACCGACTGCAGCAGGTCGGCCATGAAGCGCTCCTGCATCGCATAGGCCGGCGCGGTGTCGCTCGCGATCGTCGAGACGCGGAACAGCAGGCCGTCCGGGATCCAGCCGCGCATGCCCTGCTTCAAGCGCGACACCTGCTGCTGCATGCCGGACGGGATCACGTCGTCGCCGACGCGCATCCAGTAGCTGATCGGCTCGCTGCGCGGCCCGAGCCTGGCGAGCAGCCGCTGCACCGGCACGCGCGTCGCGTCGGCCTGCAGCGCGGCATGGCCGCCGCCGCGGATCTGGAACCCCTGCGCCACGTAGCAGACCTCGGGACGGTGCAGCTCCAGTTCGCCGGCCTGGGCTGCGCCGTAGGCGATCGACAGCATCACCCGCTCGCCGGCCGGGCCGACGTAGGTGCGCGTCAGCGTCTGCGCATACAGCGTGTTCAGCAGCGCGACCTGCTGCGGGTTGATGACCTGCGCGACGGTGCCGTTGTCGACGCGCCAGCCGGCGAAGGTGCGCGGGATCGCGGTCTCGAGCTTCAGGTCGCTGCTCAGCGCCGCCAGCCGCGCGCGCGGCGTGAAGGCCTGGGCGAGCACCACGGCTCCCAGCATCAGCGCCAGTGCCGCCGCAGCGCCCTTCCAGCTGGGAACGAAGGCCGCGCTCATGCCGCCGCCTTGTGCCGCACGCCGAGCCGCAGCAGCGAATCGGTGGCGGTGATCAGCAGCAGCGCTGCCATGAACAGCACCAGCCCGGCGAAGCCGTGCAGGAAGCCCTGGCCGGCCTCGTCRCCGAAGTGGTAGGTGATCAGCGTCAGCACCATCACGCGGATCACGTTGGCGCAGAAGCTGATCGGCACGATCAGGATCGCGAGCGCGACGTTGCGGAACACCGACGCATGCCGCACCAGGTTCAGGTAGAGCAGCCCGAGCGCCTCGAGCGTGAACAGCGTGTGCAGCCCGGCGCAGGCATCGGCCACCAGCAGCTGGTACTGGCCGATCTGCAGGATCACGCCGGTGCGGCTGATCGGGTAGCCGATGCGGTACAGGATGTTCTCGGCGACGAACGACACCGCGAGCTTCATCGGCTGCGTCAGCGCATCCACCAGCGTGCCCGGCAGCGGGATCATGAAGAGCATGAAGAACAGCGGGAACCACAGGCGCTTCAGCGCGCCGGGGCCGCGCAGCAGCAGCGCGAGGCCGACCAGCATCCACAGCAGCGAGCCGATCTCGAGGATCAGGATGCCCTGCGAGCGCCCGAGCGCATACGACAACGCGCCGACCAGCAGCAGCGGCCACGCGATCAGCGGCCGCGGCCGGTCGCCGGGCATCGACATCGCGGCCGGCCACGCGCGCACCAGCAGCCAGATCGAGATGCCGAGCACGATCGGGCCGTGGCCCTGCTCGTCGGAGCGCCAGATGCCGTTCAGCAGGTCGAAGAAGCTCGGGCCGTACATCGCCACCAGCCCCGCGGCCGGCAACAGCCATGGCGTCAGCCAGGCTGCCATCGAGCGGCCACCGTGGTACCGGCTTTGCCGGGCCACTGGTGGCGCCCCCTCGGGGGGAGGCGCGGAGCGCTTCGGGGGGGGCGTCATTTCTTCAGTAATCGTTCAAGACCACGCCGGCCAGCTTGGCGGGGCTTTCCGCGAGGCTGCTGACCAGGTCCTGCAGGCCGTTCATGTGGCACTGGTTCTTGCGCGCGATCGCCAGCGCCGAGCCGCAGCGCGCCGCGATCACGCCGGCGTCGGCACCGTACGACGCGGCCGGCGTGTCGACCAGCACGTGGTCGAACTTCGACAGCAGCTCGCGCAGCAGCAGCTTGAAGGCCGGCCGCTCCACCAGCTCCAGCGGGTTCGGCGGCGTCACGCCCACCGGCAGCAGGAACAGGCTCGGCAGGTCCGGCACCTGGTGGATCACGTTGGTTTCCTTGCGGCCGCTCAGCACGTTCGACAGCCCGGCACCGTTTGCCACCGCGAACACCTCGTGCTGGCGCGGGCCGCGCATGTCGGCATCGACCAGCAGCGTGCGCCCGCCCAGCTGCGCCAGCGTGACCGCCAGGTTGGCCGCGAAGAAGGTCTTGCCGTCGCCCGGGTCGGGGCTGACGATCGCGAGCGCCCGCTTCGGCTCGTTGGCCGAGAACAGCCGCATCATCAGCTGGCTGCGGATCGCGCGGAACGCTTCGGCCTGCTGGCTGAACGGCTGCACCGCGGCCACCAGTTCGCGGCTCAGGTCGCGCCGCTCCTCGGGTGCGTACGGGTAGTGGAACTGCTGCGACAGCGCGTACAGCACGTCGTCGTCGCTCGCGAAGCCGAGCGCCACCGCCGCCTCGCCGAAGCGCAGCCGGTGCTGGCGCTGGTAGGCCAGCACCGTCTCGACCTGCTGCGACGACAGGTTCTTCAGGTCGGCAATGATGTCGCCGATGCTGCGGTCGTGCAGCTGCTGGCCCTCTTGCGCGCCGCCCCCGCCGCCGACACTGGCCATTCCGTCTCTCATGTTCGCCATGGCTCAGCGCCCTCTCATGCCGTTGCCGCTGCCGTTGGCGACGGCCAGTTTCGTGGAAGCACCCGGCAGCCGCGCCAGCACCCGTTGCGGCAGCACGAAGCGCTGCTTGCCGCCCAGCAGCCGCTTGCGCATCGGCTGCGGAATGCTGCCGATCACCGGCAGGCCGATGGTGCGCACCAGGTCTTCCGGGCTGCGCACGCGGCGGTCGATCAGTTCGCGCAGCAGCGCGATGCCCACCGCCAGCATGCCGCCGAGGAACACCGCGACCAGCATGTTCAGCAGCAGCCGCGGCGACGAGTGGCGGGCCGGCACCGACGCGCGCGTCAGCACCGAGATGTTGGTCTGGTTGTTCTGGCTTTCCAGGCTGGTCTGCGTCAGCCGCGCGCCGACCGCGTCGTAGGCGCGCTGCGCGGCCTCGAGGTCGCGCTGCAGCACCTGGGATTCGTCGCGCTGGTCCTTCAGCTTCAGCACCTTGCTGCGCTGCGCTTCGAGCGCGGCGCGCACATCGGCCTCGCGCGCCTTGTTGATGTTGTTGTTCACGCCCATGCTGCTGCTGACGCGGCGCACCTCGGCGTCGTAGCGCGAGCGCAGCTCGGTGATGTTGGCCTTCAGCTCCAGCACCTGCGGGTTGGCGTCGCCCAGCCGCGTGCTCAGCTGCTGCAGCTGGGCCTCCTGGCGCGACAGGTCGGCGCGCAGGCCGCCCACCACCGGGTTGTTGATCACGTCGGGCAGCTGGTTCGGCGACAGCGCGGCCTGCTGCTGGCGGCTGGTCGATTCGGCGCTCAGCGCCTGCAGCGTGATCAGCTGCGTCGACAGTTCGTTCAGCTTGGCGTTCTCGACGTCGAAGCGTTCGTCGGTCGACACCAGGCCCTTCTCCTTCTGGTAGGTCGACAGCTTGGCCTGCGCCTTCTCGAGCGATTCGCGCAGCTCCTTCGCGCGAGTGTCGAAGAAGCTGCTGTACTGCTTGGCCGGATCGACGCGCAGGTCGAGGTTGGTGTCGATGTAGGCCTGCACGAAGGCGTTGGCCAGCGCGGCGCTGAACTTCGGGTCGGGCGAGGTGTAGCTGACGTTCAGCACGTTGCTCTCGCGCGAGGGCTTGACGTCCAGGTGCTTCTGCAGCGCCTCGGCCAGCCAGGCCTCGAACTCGCCGTTGCCGTCGGTGGCGTCGAGCCACTTCGCGCGGCTCTCGGCGTTCTGGTTCAGCTTCATGTCGCGCACCACGCGCTGGGCCACGCGGTCGCTGGTGATGATGTCGACCTGGGTCGACATGTAGCCCGGCGTCATCATGCCGGCGAGCACCATGCCGGCGATCGGGTCGGGCGACTTGACGTCGATCACGAGGGCCGCGCTGGCGGTGTACTTCTTCGGCAGCAGCAGGCTCAACGCGAGCGCGGTGCCGAGGGTCAGCAGCAGCRTCGCGAGCGCCGCTTTCCAGCGGGCCCGCAGGATGGACATGAATTGCGAGAAGGACATGGCGAGGCTCGCAGTGTGGGAGGTGGTGGTGGTTTCTTGTGGTCTTGGAGCCGGCTCAGAACAGGCTCTCGCGGATGTAGATCACGTCGCCGTTCTGCAGCGTGTCGTTCATCCCGGGCTGCAGTTCCTCGACGCGGCCTTCGCCGTTGCGCCGGTGCACGCGCAGCCCGCGCGTCGTGCCGCGCTGGGTCAGGCCGCCGCCGCTGGCAAGCGCCTGCATCAGCGTCATGTTGATCTCGAGGCGGATCGCGCCGGGCCGTTGCACTTCGCCATAGATGTAAACGGTGGGCATGCGCTCGACGTACAGCGTGTCGCCGTTCAGCACCACCGGATCCTGGCTCTGGGCACCGCTTGCAAATAGTGCGGCAATATCGACCTGAAGGCGGTAGGGCTGCCCGTTGCGGATACCGGTCAAGATGACAACATCGCTGCCGCCCGGGGCGATGCCGCCGGCCTGCGCGAGCAGCTCGCTCAGGCGCRTGCCGCTCACGTCGATCGGGAAACGGCCCGGGCGGTTGACCATGCCGAGCGCCGAGGCCTGGTTGCCGCGCACCTGCGTCACCAGCACCGTCACCTGCGGCTGCTTGACGAAATTGCCGGTGCGCAGGCCGTCGGCCAGCGCCTTCTCGATCTGCGGCACCGTGAGGCCGCCCACCGTCACCTGTCCGAGCAGCGGGAAGCTGATCTGGCCGGTGTCGGAGACGCGCGTCTCGATCGCGAGATCGGGGTTCTGGTAGACCGCGACGCGCAGCACGTCGCCGGCGCCGATCACGTATTCGCGCGGCCGGGGGTCGGGTGCCACGCCCGGTGCGATCGCCGGGGCGTTGCCGCTCACCACCGCCGCGGTCGTTGCGGGCGCGGGGGCTGTCTGCGCTTGCGCGAGGGCGGTTCCCCACGTGAGTGCGACCAGCGCGGCGGCACCGATCGCGCGCTGGGCAAGGCGTTTCATCGTCATGGCCATCGAGGGTGTTTGTTGCATCACTTCAGGTTGGAGAGTCCCTTGTTGACGGACGACGCGTCGAGCGTGCTGCCCGAGGCGGCGGGGGCCGCGCCGGGGGTGGCGCTGGTCGCGGACACGTCGGCGGTCGGCGTCGTGACGACCACCGGCGGCGTGCCGTCGGCCGGTGCGTCGCCTGCGGCCTGCGCGAACTTGCCCTGGTACTCGATGCGGGCCGAGGCGCGCAGCTGCTTCAGCTGCTGCTCCACCACCTGGCGCTTGCGGTCGACCAGCAGGTACTGCTGGATCGCGTTCTTCGCCTCGGGTGCGGCCAGCGGGGCGGGCTTCACCGACACGATGGTCAGGATGCGCGCGCCGAGCGGCCCGGCGATCACGTGCGACTGGCCTTCCTTCAGCGTGGTCATCGGTGCGGCGGCCTGCATCGGCAGCGCGTCGGCGCCCTGCGTCAGCTGGCGCGTGCCGAAGCGCAGGCCGGCGACGCGCAGCGCGGCGGCCACCTCGTCGGCATTCTTCGCGGCATCGAGCTGCGGCTTCAGCGCCTGCTGCTGCGCCGGCGTCGCCTCGACGGCCGTCTCCACCAGCGCGTAGACGCGGCGCTGCGCGAACAGCTCCGGGTGGGCGTTGTAGTAGTCGGCGATGTCCTTCTCGGTGGGCACCGCGGCGCTCTCGGCGAGCCGCTCGGCATAGGCGCGCGCGAGGATGTCGCGCCGCGAGGCCTCGATGGCCTGCACGACGCGCGGATCGCGGTCGAGGCGCTGCTCGTTGGCGGCCTGCAGCGCGAGTTCCTGGTCGATCAGCGCGTCGAGCGTCTTGCGGCTCGCGGTCTCGACCTGCTCCGGCTTCAGGTTGCCCTGGCGCTGCATCAGGAAGTTGATCTGGTGCACCGAGATCTCTTCCTTGTTCACCTTCGCCGCCACCTGGGTCGCCCCTTCGCGCTTGCTGCCGCAGGCGGCCATCACGAGTGCGCAGCCCAGCACRAGGCCGGCGCGCAGAACGGGTCGAACGGTCGTGGGYATGCGTGGATGTGGCAAATGACTTCTCCTCACGTGCCGCCCGCTGCCGTGATCGATTGAACGCGACTCAGGGAAGGCACCAATATGACAAAAACAGAATCCGGTATGAGCAAGACTGATGCCCATGTGGCGCAGTGCACGCCTCCCGGTTGCAATTGCGGAGCTTGGTTACACCCGGCGCGAGTTCGTGACGCCCGGCTACCCCCCGTGAATGGGTGGGGCTCCCGCACAATCGGCGCACCGCAATCGACGCAAGGGCTCGCGAATGACGATCGTGCTGGTGGTGACGGTGCTGCTGTTGGCCGGCCTGGCCGTGCTGGGCGTGATGAAGAACCGCGCGGCGCGCGAGCCGGGCGCGGCGCCGGTGGCGCGGCGGCCGCTGGGCAAGCAGGAGCAGCCGATGTTCCAGCGGCTGTGCGA
This sequence comes from Rhizobacter sp. P3_C12, assembly GCF_056402735.1. NCBI lineage: Bacteria > Pseudomonadati > Pseudomonadota > Betaproteobacteria > Burkholderiales > Sphaerotilaceae > Rhizobacter > Rhizobacter sp. P3_C12. The sequence continues at coordinate 6,075 of NZ_JBFUGW010000053.1, read as the reverse complement.
GGCCTTTCCGGAGCAGGTGGTGCTGGCGCAGGTGTCGTTGTCGGCGCTGCTGACGGCGAGCCACCGCTCGACGCGCGGCCGCTTCGAGCGGCAGTTCGCGAACTTCGTGGTGTGCAGCCGCGAGTTCGACGTGCTGGCGCTGATCGAGCTCGACGAGGCGAGCCACGCCCGCGATGCCGCCGAGGTGGCGGCGCGTGACGGCATGCTGAGCGCGGCCGGCTACCGCGTGCTGCGTTTCAAGCGCGTGCCGAGCGAGATCGACCTGCGCACGGCGGTGCTGCGGGCGGCCGGCTGATCGTCGGGACGACTTTTCCGGGGCGCGGGCCGGTCGCGGCGACAATCACCGGTCGTTTTTGCCGGTTCCGATCCGAACTTTTTTCCGTGGCCATGTCATCACGCTCACTTTTCACCGCCCTCGGCCTGGTGGCCGCCACGCTGGCGCTGGCCGCCGTGCTGAACCCGTCGGCCGAGCGCCACCGCGACAGCGTGCGCGCCGCGATCGGCGAACGCAATGCGCTCGCGAAGGTGCTGGGCATCGGCTCGCTGGCCGCGCTGGTGTCGAGCTACCACTCGCTCGGCGTTGCGTCGTACACGTCGGTGAACGGGCACACGCTGTCGGTCGGCGTGATGGGGATGGTGTTCGTGCGGGACACGCCGTGACGCCCCCGCATGGATCGCCGTCGTTCCGGAAATTGCACAGGATCTCTCTCATGACCGAACTCCGATCGGTGGCTGCGGCCACCCTCTGCGCCGCACTGGCGTTGGCTGCAGCCCCGGCGGCCCATGCGGCCGATGGCGGCGGGCCGTTGAAGCTCTCGCTGGGCGGCGGCCTCACGGCGGGCGGCGACAACCTGGTGGAGGGCTCGGGCGCCGAGATGGACGCCGGCCGCGGCCTGCAGGTGTTCGCCGGTGCCGAGTACTGGGTGGCCGAGCCGTTCGCGCTGCAGATGAACCTGGGCTTCCAGTTCGACCGGCGCAAGGCCGCGGGCGGCCACTTGCGCTTCCAGCGCTTTCCGCTCGAGCTGATGGGGCTGGTTGCGGTGACGAACAACCTGCGCTTCGGTGCCGGCGCGCAGTTCGTGTTCGGCGCGAAGCTGCGCGGCAGCGGCGATGCGAGCGCGCTGAACCAGAACTACAAGCACGCCACCGGCCGCGTGCTCGAAGGCGAGTTCCTGATCACGCCGCACTCGGCGGTGAAGCTGCGATTCGTGAAGGAGAACTTCACCACCGGCGATGGTGCGCCGAAGATCAAGGGCGACCATGTGGGGCTGATGTACACGCACTATTTCTGAGTTCACGGGTCCTCGAACGGCGTGAGCAGGCTCTGGACTTCAGCATGCCTCAAATACCGGGAGAACAACTCCGACCCATGGCGCAGAGGCTGATCGAAAATCTCGAATACGCGCTCGACCTTGAAGAAGGTCCATGCGACGCGTGTGCCGTCCATCGCGACATAGGACGACTCCGCCAGGACGGCGAGCAGCGCGGCCTTCGCTTCGGCGTCATTGGCACTTGAAGCCTCGATCAGGACGAGCGACTCTTCCCACAGGTTCGCATCATCGAACACGCCATCTCGGGACGAGCGAAACAGCAGGTTGGCTGCGAACAAGGAACCGCTATTTTCGGAATCGGTTGTCATTGATGAGCTTCCATGCCTTCTTCGCCGCGCTGTCTCCGGTCCTGGCCAGATCGAGTATCTCCTTCAGCGTTCGATTCCTGAACTGGTCGGGGAATTCTCGATTGATGGATCCGCGACAGTTTCGTCCAATCCAATCCACGGCTCGAGACGAAAATTTCTCGATGGCGTTTCTCGCAAGCACCTGCTCTTCGGGAGCAAGGGCTTCCAACAATGCCTCCAACTGACGCACATCGCCTCTGGCGATGGCCGAGTGCAGCGTCGCATTGGGGCTGTCGACGCTTTGGAGGCCGAACGGATCGACGCGCGTCAGCGGGTTGCCATCAACATAGGGATAGGGCGACAGGCTGCCCGACGCCAGCCCAACGGGATCGGGTTGTGTGTAGCCACCTTGCTGGCGGTCGTAGTACCTGAAGTAGTTGTAGACCAGCCCTGATTCCTGGTCAGCATACTGCCCGGGGAACCGCAGGTTGAACGTGAAGTCGCCAAGGCCGCTCGGATTGGTTTCGGGGGCCGTCGTCCCGAAGGGCTCCGAAATCCACCGCCAGCGGACCACGTTGTTCCTGTCGACCACCACGCGTGGTGTGTCCAGGTGATCGGTGTGAATGAAGTACACGAGCGGGTCGCCGCGCGGGTTGGCGGGGTCCGGCGTGAAGACCACCATGGGCGTGTCGCGCAGCCACACGTATTCGCGCAATGCCTCGCCCGTGTGGTTGTACTCGCCGAGCAGGTGGCCTTGCTTGTCGTACATGAAGACGACCGTGTGGGCCGGCCCGTTGCTGCTCGCCTTGCGCACCCGCTGCCCGGCGGCGTTGTAGGTGTAGGTGGTTGTGATGCCGTCCTTCGTGATGGTCGCGAGCTGGCCTCTCAGGTTGTAGGTCGCCGTGTAGTTGCGGCCGTCCGAGAGGGTGTTTCCGGCGTTGTCGTAGGTGAACGTCCGGTTGGGTTCGGCGGACGTCGGCTGAACGCCGATGGCTTGCAGCAGCGCCAGCATCACCGTCGCAAAGAGTTTCTTGATGTTCATGGGCCTTCCTGTTCCATGTGGTTCTTGGATGGCAGGAAGTCTCTGCAGGCACTGTGAGGGATCTTGCAGAAGGCCCTGATGGCCAGCGGGTCTGTAGCTGCGCGTACTACGGCGCACCGCGGCACCGCATGCGTGCGATTCGTTGCACTCGGCCGCGCGCCCTCAGGGTTTGCCTCGATCGGTTACACGGCGGTACGACCTTACCTTGCGCGCCATCCAGCACTTCGACTGGAGCCACCGAGACAAGCCATGAACCGTAGAAGACTCCTGCTTTCCCTCACCGCGCCGGCCCTGCTGGCGTCCTCTCGCGTGGCCCGTGCGGCCGCGGYCGGCAAGGGCCTGATCGGCGTGTCGATGCCGACCTTCTCGTCGCGACGCTGGGTCGACGATGGGCTCAGCATGATGCGCACGCTGAACCGGCTCAACTACACGGTGGACCTGCAGTACGCGGTCAACAACGCCGCCGACCAGCCGGGCCAGGTCCTGAAGATGATGGACGGCGGCGCGAAGGTGGTGGTGATCGGCGCGAGCGACAGCAGCGCGTTCACCGCCGTGCTGGACACCGCCGCGAAGAAGGGCGTGAAGGTCATCGCCTACGACCGGCTGATCCGCGACAGCGGCAACGTCGACGCCTATGCCACGTTCGACAACTTCGAGGTCGGCGTGCTGCAGGGCCGCGACATCGAGGCGCGGCTGAAGCTGCGCGAGGGCGGCAAGGGCCTGATCGAGCTGTTCGCCGGCGCGGCCGACGACAACAACTCGCACTTCTTCTACAACGGCGCGCTGTCGGTGCTGAAGCCGTACATCGATTCGGGCGCGCTGACGGTGGGCTCCGGCAAGGTCGCGATGGCCGAGGTGGCGACGCCGCAATGGAGCGGCGCGATCGCGAAGGCGCGGCTGCAGGGGATGCTGAAGACGCTGTACGCGAAGCGCCGCCTCGATGCGATCCTCTCGCCGAACGACAACACCAGCGTCGAGCTGCTGACCGCGCTGCAAGGCGTGGGCTACGGCACCGCGGCGCAGCCGTGGCCGGTGGTGACGGGGCAGGATGCCGAGCTGAACTCGGTGCGCTCGATCCAGCGCGGCGAGCAGTCGTCGACCGTCTTCAAGGACACGCGGCAGCTGGCGGTGCGCGTGGCCTCGATGGTCGACGAGTACATGAACGGCAAGCCGGCCACCATCAACGACACCAAGACCTACAACAACGGCGTCAAGGTGGTGCCGTCGTACCTGCTGAAGCCGGTGTTCGTCAACAAGGCGAACTGGCAGCAGGTGCTGGTGGAGAGCGGGTTCTACCAGCAGGGGCAGATCTGAGCCTTCACTCTGTGTCCCCAACGGTGGGGGGCTGCCCGGCAAGTCGCGCATCCAGCTCCTGGCGCGTCCGGTCGAGTTCCTGAGCCAGCAGCTTCTCGTCGGGCAGCACGGTCTGATACTCCGCCGCGAGCACAGTGTTGGGCAACCCTTCCAACGCGTAATGCGCTTCGGCAGCGCCCTTCTCTGCGCAGAGGATCAAGCCGACGGGCGGATTCTCTCCAGGTTTCATCCAATGCTCGCGGGCATAGTTCAAGTACAAGTGCATCTGGCCCGCGTCGGCATAGGTGAACTTGCCGACCTTCAGGTCAATGACCACCAGGCACCTGAGCCGACGGTGGAAGAACAACAGATCGATCCGGAACCAGCTGTCGTCGATGCGCAGGCGGCGCTGGCGTCCGACGAAGGCAAAGTCGTCGCCCAGTTCCAGCAGAAAGTCGGCCAGGTGCTGGATCAGCGCATCTTCCAGATCCGATTCGGAGTACTCGTCCTTGAGTTGAAGGAACTCCAGGACGAACGGGTCCTTGATGGCTTGCTCGGGCGTGACGAGGTCGCCGGGCTCGGCGGGCCCTGCCTTCTGCAGCATCGAAGCCTTGTTGCGCGACAGAGCCGTGCGCTCGTAGAACTGACTGCCGATCTGGCGGTCCAGCTGGCGCACCGACCAGCCGCCGCGCAGCGCTTCGGTTTCGTAGAAGGCGCGGGCCAGAGGATTCTTGACGGACAGCAGGCGCACATAGGCCGACCAGGGAAGAGGGAAGGAATGGGCCACGCCGGATTCGCCAGACACTGTCTGGCGAATCCGATCCGCAGGCCACGTCAAATAGAACTGGCGCATCTGCTGCAAGTTCTGACGACTGAATCCGCGTCCGAAGCGGGCTGTCAGATCTGTGGACAAGCGCTCGATCAAGGCTTCGCCATACGCGGCCCGACCTTGGCCGCCCTGCTCGAAATCGACGATGCGCCGGCCGATTTCCCAGTAGCTCGCCGTCATCAGCGCGTTGACACTGCGCGCGGCTGCATGGCGGGCAGCCTCGAGCAGGGCGACGATGTCGCCGTGGATGCCGCCGTAGTGCAGGCTTTCATCGGGATTCGCGGGGCTGAGTTCGCTCATGCCTGATGCTAACCATCGGCGTACTGGGAAACGAAACTCAAAAGGGCCGCTCATGGCAGAGCATTCCGCGCAGTCGTCTTGGCCGGTCCAACGCGCTTCGGCCACGAAACGGCACACGGCAGCCGTGCGGCGGCGCAGAATGGACCGTGCCGGCAACCCCCAGGAGACGGCCATGTGCGCAACAGCGAGGTGGACAGCATTGCTGATCGCGGTGTTCGCGGCAACGGCCATGGCGACGCCCATGGCGACAGCACAGGAAGCCAAACCGAAGACCGAGGTCTACAAGGCCTCGACGGTGAACGTCGGCGACATCGTCCCGCCGCGGGTCGTCCCCCCTTGCCAGCCCGGCCGCTGTCCGTTCGCCGGACAGACCGTCACGATGCTGATCATCAAGGAGGCCAACGAGGGCGCTCTGGGCGAACTCCGGGCCGAGTTCGAGGCCGCCACCGGCGCCCGGCTCAACCTGGTCCAGCTCACGCACCAGGATCTCTTCCCCACCTTCATGTCCGACCTCACCACCCACGCCGGCAAGTACGACGCCTCGTACGCCGGGGCCTGGTGGCTCGGTGAACTGGTGGCCGGCGACTACATCCTGTCGTACGACAAGTACTTCAAGGACCCGCGCTTCCCGGCCTGGAGCCTCGACGACGTGCTGCCCGCACCGCGCAGCCTGCTGTCGTATGCCGGCAGGAAGTACATGGTGGCCAACGACCACGACGGCCAGGTCATGTACTACCGGCGCGACCTCCTCGAGGACCCGCAGCACCGCGCGGCCTTCCGTCAGAAGTACGGCTACGTGCTCGACGTGCCGAAGACCTGGGCGCAGTTCCGCGACGTGGCGGAGTACTTCGACGGCAAGGACCTCAACGGCGATGGCGAGCCCGATCACGGCCTGTCGATGCACCTGAAGGTCGGTGCCCAGGGCATGTTCCATTTCATGTCGTTCTCGGCGCCGTTCGTGATCGGCCCCGACAGCCCGAAGCTGTACTGGTT
>NZ_JBFUGW010000052.1:0-29721 GCF_056402735.1 Rhizobacter sp. P3_C12 | reverse complement strand
TGCGTCCAGGCGGCGGCCTCGCGTGCGTCGGGCACCATCGTCGGCTGCGCGCCCTGCACCGCGGCCGCGTCGTGGTTGCCCATCACCGCGATCGCGCCGCCGGCCACGTGGGCCTGCACGCAGTCGACCACCCAGCCCGGCTCGGCGCCGTAGCCGACGTAGTCGCCGAGGAACACGTGCTGCTGCGCGCCCTGCGCTTGCGCATGCGCGAGCACGGCCTCGACGGCCTCGCGGTTGGCATGCAGGTCGGTGATCAGGGCAAGCTTCATGCGGTCGCGTGCCGCGGGCCGGTCGGCGTCAACCGATGCGGCCCAGCAGCAGGTATTCCATCAAGGCCTTCTGGACGTGCATGCGGTTCTCGGCCTCGTCCCAGACGACCGATTGCGGGCCGTCGATCACGTCGGCGTCGACCTCCTCGCCGCGGTGCGCCGGCAGGCAGTGCATGAAGAGGGCGTCGGGCTGCGCCGCGGCCATCATCTCGCGGTCGACGCACCAGTCGGCGAAGGCCTTCATGCGGGCCTCGTTCTCGGCCTCGTAGCCCATGCTGGTCCAGACGTCGGTGGTCACCAGGTGCGCGCCGCGGCAGGCCTCGAGCGGGTCCTTGAAGACCTTGATGCAGCCGGTGTCGCTGACGCCGGCGGCCTTCGCGTCGACCTCGTAGCCCGACGGCGTGCTGACGTGCAGCGTGAAGCCGAGGATGCTCGCCGCCTGCAGCCAGGTGCTGGCCATGTTGTTGCCGTCGCCGACCCAGGCCACCACCTTGCCGGCCAGGCAAGCGAGAGCGCCGCCTTCGGTGCTCGTGCCGCGGTGCTCGATGTACGTGAAGAGATCGGCCAGGATCTGGCACGGGTGGTACTCGTTGGTCAGCCCGTTGATCACCGGCACGCGCGAGTTCGCCGCGAAGGCATCGAGCTTGGTCTGCTCGTAGGTGCGGATCATCACCAGGTCGACCATGCGGCTGATCACGCGCGCGCTGTCCTCGATCGGCTCGGCGCGGCCGAGCTGGCTGTCGCCGGTGGTCAGGTTCACCACCGAGCCGCCCATCTGGTACATGCCGGCCTCGAAGCTGACGCGGGTGCGCGTGGACGCCTTCTCGAAGATCATCGCGAGCGTGCGGTCGACCAGCGGCGTGTACTTCTCGTAGTTCTTGAAGCGCTTCTTGATGATGCCCGCGCGCTCGAACAGGTAGGCGTATTCCTCGGCGCGGAAATCCTTGAACTGCAGGTAGTGCTTGATGAGGCTCATGCCGGGCTTCATGGCGTGGCAGGGGTTTCGGACAGGAAGCGCTTGACCAGCGGGCACAGGATGGCCACGATCTGCGCCGCTTCGTCGGCGGTGAGGATCAGCGAGGGCACCAGGCGGATCACGCGGTCGGCGGTGACGCTCAGCAGCAGGCCGGCCTCGGCCGCGCGGTTCAGCAGCACGCCGCACGGGCGGTCGAGCTCGATGCCGAGCATCAGGCCCTGGCCGCGCACCTCGACGAAACCTTGCACGCCGGCCAGCTCTTTCTCGATGCCGGCCTTCAGCGCAGCGCCGACGCTGGCGGCGTTCTCGAGCAGCTTCTCTTCTTCCATGATGCGCAGCGTCTCGACGCCGGCGCGCATCGCGAGCGGGTTGCCGCCGAAGGTGCTGCCGTGGTTGCCCGGGCCGAACACGTTGGCCGCCTTCGGGCCGCAGACGATCGCGCCCACCGGCACGCCCGAGCCCAGGCCCTTGGCGAGCGGCATCACGTCCGGCTTGATGCCGGCCCACTGGTGCGCGAACCACTTGCCGGTGCGGCCCAGGCCGCACTGCACCTCGTCGAGCATCAGCAGCCAGCCGCGCTCGTCGCAGATCTTGCGGATGCCTTGCAGGTACTCGATCGTCGAGACGTTGATGCCGCCTTCGCCCTGGATCACCTCCAGGAACACCGCGACCACGTTCGGGTTCTCGGCGGCCACCTGGCGCACCGCGGCCAGGTCGTTCAGCGGCACGCGCACGAAGCCTTCGACCAGCGGGCCGAAGCCGGCCTGCACCTTGGTGTTGCCGGTGGCCGAGAGCGTCGCGATCGAGCGGCCATGGAAGGCCTTCTCGTAGACGATGATCTCCGGGCGATCGATGCCCTTGTCGTGGCCGTACTTGCGGGCGATCTTCAGCGCGCCTTCGTTGGCCTCCAGGCCGGTGCTGCAGAAGAAGGCGTTGGTCAGGCCCGAGACCTCGGTCAGCTTCGCGGCGAGCTGCTCCTGCAGCGGCACCTGGTAGTAGTTGGAGCTGTGGATCAGCTTGCCGACCTGGTCCTGCAGCGCGGCGACCAGCTTCGGGTGCGCATGGCCGACGGTGTTGACGGCGATGCCGCCCAGGCCGTCGAGGTACTTCTTGCCGTCGGTGTCCCACACCCAGCAGCCTCGGCCATGCGACAGCGCGAACGGCAGGCGACCGTAGGTCGGCATCACGTGGGGCATGGGCTGGGCGGCGGGGGCGGTGGTCGCATTCATTGCGGGAAGACTCCGGAAGTGCGCAATACCGGGCAGCAAGGGCGCCGCACGGGGCCTTGGATTCTAAGGGTCGGTCCCGCCCCGCCGATAAAGGCACAGGTGCAAGCCCCTGGCGGGCCGCGCAATGTGCTGCGGCGCAGCATATTCGCGGCACAATAGCCGGCGGCCGACCCGCCATCCGTTCGACCCCACGCCCGCAGCACGCATGACCTCACCCTTGCCCCGCGAAGTGTTCATCCAAGGCATCACCAAGGATGGCAAGACCTTCCGACCCAGCGACTGGGCGGAGCGGCTGGCGGGGGCGATGTCGAGCTTCCGCCCCGGCGGTTCGGCGGGCGGCATCGGGTCGTTCATCGGCTACTCGCCGTACTGCGTGCCGCGCGTGATCAACGGCGTGAAGTGCGTGATCGTCAGCGAGGAGCTGAAGGCGCTGGAGCCGATGGCCTGGGACTTCGTGATGAACTTCGCGCGCGACAACGACCTGCAGGTCGTCGAGGCTTGCCTGCTGCCGAACGGTCAGCTGGCGCCGGTGCCGCMGTCGGCACAGCAGGCCGCCTGATACCCTGGCCTCCAGGTTTCGCGGCACCAATGAAAAAGGCCCGCTGAGCGGGCCTTCTCACTTACCACCTGGAATCTTTCAATCAGGCTGCGAGAGCCTTGATCTTGGCCGACAGGCGGCTCTTGTGGCGAGCTGCCTTGTTCTTGTGGAACAGGCCCTTGTCAGCCACGGAATCGATGACGCCCTGGGCGGTCTTGAAGATTTCAACAGCCTTGGCCTTGTCGCCGGCGACAACAGCCTTTTGAACGTTCTTGACGACCGTACGGAACTTCGAACGCAGCGCGGTGTTGGCGGCGTTGAGCTTCACGTCCTGGCGGACGCGCTTGCGGCCCGACGCGATGCGGACCGTCTTCTTGACTTTGGAGGAGGTAGCCATTTTGTTTGCGTGATCCAGGTGGGTGGGGCAAAGACCGCGAGTATAGCATTCACATTTCGGCCCGGGCAAATCGGCAGACACCAGGTGAGCAGGCGCTACCTATAATCCGCCCGCCTTCCTGCTCCTTCCCCATGAACCTGCTGCGTGCCGCCTCCGTCGTCTCCCTGCTGACCCTGGCGTCGCGCATCACCGGGCTGGGCCGCGAACTGATGGTCGCCGCGATGTTCGGCGCCGGCGCCTGGACCGACGCCTTCCAGGCCGCGTTCCGCATCCCCAACATGCTGCGCCGGCTGTTCGCCGAAGGCGCCTTCGCGCAGGCCTTCGTGCCGATCCTCGGCGAAACCCGCACCCGCGAGGGTGACGAGGTCACGCACCTGCTGGTCAATGCGGTCGCCACCGTGCTGTTCTGGGCGCTGCTCGTCACCTGCGTGGCGGGCATGGTCGCGGCGCCGGTGATCGTCTGGCTGATGGCCTCCGGCCTCGCGCAGTTCGACGGCGCGGTCGTCATGACGCGCTGGATGTTTCCCTACATCGGCTTCATCTCGCTGGTCGCGCTGGCCGCCGGCGTGCTGAACACCTGGAAGCAGTTCGCGGTGCCTGCCGCATCGCCGGTGCTGCTGAACCTGGCGGTGATCGGCGCCGGCTGGGGCCTGGCGCCGGTGTTCCGCCGCTGGGGCATCGAGCCGATCTACGCGATGGCGGTCGGCGTGATGATCGGCGGCGTGCTGCAACTGGCGGTGCAGTTGCCCGCGTTGGCGCGCATCGGCCAGCTGCCGCGCATCGGCATGACGCCCGCGCGCATCCGCGCCGCCTGGCACCACCCGGGCGTGCACCGCGTGCTGCGTCAGATGGCGCCGGCGCTGCTGGGCGTGTCGGTGGCGCAGCTGTCGCTGCTGATCAACACGCAGATCGCGTCGCACGTCGGTGTCGGCGCGGTGTCGTGGCTGACCTACGCCGACCGGCTGATGGAGTTCCCGACCGCGCTGCTCGGCGTCGCGCTCGGCGTGGTGCTGATCCCGCAGCTGTCGGGCGCGCAGGCCCGCGCCGATGCCGAGGCCTACTCCGGCCTGCTCGACTGGGGCCTGCGCCTGGTGCTGCTGCTCGCGCTGCCCTGCGCGGTGGCGCTGCTGGTGTTCACGACGCCGCTGGTCGCATCGCTCTACCACCGCGGCGCCTTCCGGGCCGAGGACGTCGCGCAGACCGTGCTCGCGTTGCGCGGCTACGGCGTCGGGCTGATGGGGCTGATCGGCGTGAAGATCCTCGCGCCCGGGTTCTACGCCCGGCAGGACATCCGCACGCCGGTGAAGATCGCCGTGGTCGTGCTGGTGCTGACCCAGCTGATGAACCTGCTGTTCGTGCCGCAGCTCGGCCATGCCGGGCTGGCCCTGTCGATCGGCCTGGGCGCGCTGGTCAATGCCGGCTGGCTGTTCGTCGGCCTGCGCCGCGCCGGCAGCTACACGCCGTCGGCCGGCTGGGCGGGCTTCACGTGGCGGGTGCTGCTGGCGACCACGCTGCTGGGCGCCTTGCTCGGCTACGCATCGCTGAAGCTCGACTGGATCGCGCTCGGCCAGCAGCACGGCGCGCGGGCCGCGTGGCTGGCGGCCTGCCTGGGCGGTGCGGCCGTCGTCTACTTCGGCACCTTGCTCGCCACCGGGTTGAACCCCAGACAGTTCGCACGGCGAGGCTAAACTGCCCGGATGGCCCGTCCGTTGCAGTTCGAAGCGCCCACCGTGCTGGAGTATTTCGCGTCGCTGGTGGCGGATGACGCCAGCCTGTCGCTGACCGAGGCGGCCGTCGCGATCGGCCAGGACGACGATCCCGGGCTCGACGCCCAATCGGTGCTGGCCGAGATCGACCAGCTCGCGCTGCGCCTGAAGCAGCGCGTCCCGGCCGATGCCGTGCCGCTGCAGCGGCTGCGCCGGCTGAACCACTTCTTCTTCAGCGACCTCGGCTTCGCCGGCAACATCAACGACTACTACGACMCCGGCAACAGCCACCTCGGCACGGTGCTGCGCACGCGGCGCGGCATCCCGATCACGCTGGCGGTGCTGTACATCGAGCTGGCCACGCAGATCGGCCTGCAGGCGCGCGGCGTCTCGTTCCCCGGGCACTTCCTGGTCAAGCTGCACATGCCGCAGGGCGAGGTGGTGATCGATCCGTTCACCGGCCATTCGCTGTCGCGCGACGAACTCGACGAGCTGCTGGCGCCGTACCGCCAGAGCAACGGCCTGGTCGGCGATTTCGACGTGCCGCTCGGGCTGTTCCTGCAGGCCGCGCCGGCGCGCGACGTGCTGGCCCGCATCCTGCGCAACCTGAAGGAAATCCACCGCACCAGCGAAGACTGGCCGCGCCTGCTGCAGGTGCTGAACCGGCTGGTGATCCTGCTGCCCGAGGCCTGGGAGGAGTGGCGCGACCGCGGCCTCGCCCATGCCGAGCTCGGCATGACCCACGAGGCGCTGCATGACCTGGACCACTACCTGGCCCATGCGCCGTCGGCGCCCGACCGCACGGCGATCCGGGCGCGCGTGGCCCGGCTGCGCAGCGCCGGGCCGCGGCGCCTGCACTGAGAGGGTGAGAGCAGGCCCCGGCCTGGCAACGATCCCGGCCGTTTGGGGGCGCGTCCGCCCCGGCCCTTAGAATTTGCCGCTTCCTGCCGGCACCGCCCACCCCGGGTCTCGCTTTCAAAACTGAGCAAGCCGGCATCACCGACACCGTCGATGCAACTCTCTCCCGCGCAGCGTCAAACCCTTTCGTGGCTCGCCATCGCCCTGGTGGGGCTGGTGCTGGTGTGGCTGCTGGCGCCGGTGCTGACGCCGTTCATCGTCGGCGCGGTGCTGGCCTATGCGCTGCACCCGCCGGTCGAGCGGCTGGCCGCACGCGGCGTGCCGCGCGTGCTGGCGGTGCTGGGCGTCGAGGTGCTGGCGCTGCTGCTGGTGCTGACGGTGCTGCTGCTGATCGTGCCGATCCTGTCGAAGGAGCTGCCGCTGCTGCGCCAGCAGGTGCCGCTGCTGATCGACCGCTTCAGCCAGTGGGCGACGCCGTGGCTCGCCCAGGTGGGCATCCACGCGCAGCTCGACACCGCGAGCCTGAAGGAATTCATCGTCCAGCGGCTGGGCGACAACATGGAGGAGTGGGCCGGCACGGTGCTCAGCTCGGCGCGCATCGGCGGCAGCTTCCTGCTGGCGATCGTCGGCAACGCGGTGCTGATCCCGGTCGTGCTGTTCTACCTGCTGATGGACTGGCCGCACCAGGTGGCGCGCCTGGAGGGCCTGATCCCGCCGCGCCTGCAGCCGGGCGTGCGCAGCTTCATGGACGAATGCGATGCGGTGCTCGGCCAGTACCTGCGCGGCCAGCTGCTGGTGATGGGCATCCTCGCGGTCTGCTACAGCATCGGCCTCGCGCTGTTCGGCTTCGACCTCGCGGTGCCGGTGGGCGTGTTCACCGGGCTGGCGGTCTTCATTCCCTACCTCGGCTTCGGGCTCGGGCTGGTGCTGGCACTGCTGGCCGGCACGCTGCAGTTCGCGAGCGCCTACGGGCTGATCGCGGTGGCGGTGGTGTACGGCTCGGGCCAGGTGCTGGAGAGCGTCTACCTGACGCCGCGCCTGGTCGGCGAGCGCATCGGCCTGAGCCCGCTGACGGTGATCTTCGCGCTGCTCGCGTTCGGGCAGCTGTTCGGCTTCGTCGGCGTGCTGATCGCGCTGCCGCTCAGCGCGGTGATGGCGGTGGCGGCCGGGCGCGTGCGCGCCGCCTACCTCCACAGCAAGCTGTTCCGCGGGTGACCGGGCGATGCGCCAACTGCCCTTGTTGATTGCCAGCGACCCGGCGCACACCTTCGAGACCTTCGTCGTCGCCGGCAATGCGCTGGCACTCGCCCACCTGCGCGGGCTCACCCGCCAGGCGGCGCCGGTGCTGCTGTGGGGCCCGCCGGGCGCCGGCAAGACGCACCTGCTGCGCGCGCTCGCGAGCTCGGTGCAGCAGCAGGGCGGGCGCGTCAGCTGGTTCACCGCGGGCGATGACCTCCCGTGGCTGTTCGACGAGGGCGACATGCTGATCGTGCTGGACGACTGCGATGCGCTCGACGAGGCCGGCCAGCAGGCGGCGTTCGCGCTCTTCGTGCAGGCGACGACGCACGGCATCCCGGTGGCGGCGGCGGCCCGCGTGCCGCCGATCGACCTGCCGCTGCGCGAGGACCTGCGCACCCGGCTCGGCTGGGGGCACATCTTCGCGATCGAGCCGCTCGGCGAGGCCGAGGCCCGGGGCGCGCTGCGCCGCGAGGCCGACCGGCGCGGCATCTTCCTCTCCGACGACGTGATGGACTACCTGCTGACGCGCTTCTCGCGCGACCTGAAGCACCTGATGAAGCTGCTCGACCGGCTCGACGAATTCGCGCTCGCGCACAAGCGGGGCATCACGGTGCCCTTGCTGAAGCAGATGCTCAGCGAGGAGGGCGGGCTGTCATGAACCTGTGCCTGTTCGACCTCGACCACACGCTGATCCCGCTCGATTCCGACCATGCCTGGGGCGAGCACATGCTGCGCCTGGGCTGGGTCGAGACGGAAGAATTCCGCCGCGCCAACGATGCCTTCTACGTGCAGTACCAGGCCGGCACCCTCGACATCCACGAATACATCGAGTTCGCGACCCGCGCCTGGCGCGATCGCCCGGCGGCCGAGCTGGCGGCCGCGCAGGCCGGTTTCATGCGCGAGGTGATCGCCCCGGCGATGCTGCCGGCGGCCATCGCGCTGGTGCGCGACCACCAGGCGCGCGGCGACCTGGTGGCCATCGTCACCGCCACCAACGAGTTCGTCACGACGCCGATCGCCCGGGCGTTCGACGTGCCCCATCTGCTCGCGGTGGAGCTGGAGCGCGGCCCGACGGGTAACATCACGGGCCGGATCCACGGAACACCTTCGTTTCGAGACGGCAAGACGACCCGCACCCGCGAGTGGCTGGCAGGCCTCGGGCATCGGTTGCAGGATTTCGAACGCATCAGCGTCTACAGCGATTCGCCGAACGACCTGCCGCTCCTGGAGTGCGCCACCGATCCGGTGGCCACCAATCCCTCGCCGACGCTGGAAACCCTGGCGCGCGGGCGAGGCTGGCGTGTACTACAACTATTCACCCAATGATCAAGAAGTTCATTGACAAGCTGCTGGGCAAATCCAGCACCCCGATCGCGGTGCCCAAGGGCAAGCGCGTCGAAGTCCCCGCCAGCGAGCACGGCATCGACCCGGCGCTGGTCGACGAGAACGCGGTGCGCGTGGTGCAGACCCTCGCCGATGCCGGCTACGAGGCCTACATCGTCGGCGGCGCGGTGCGCGACCTGCTGGTCGGGCTGCGGCCGAAGGATTTCGACGTCGCCACCAACGCCACGCCCGAGCAGGTCAAGAGCCTGTTCCGGCGCGCCTTCATCATCGGCCGGCGTTTCCGCATCGTGCACGTGGTGTTCGGCCGCGGGCGCCAGGATCGTGGATTCAGCGAGGTGATCGAGGTCTCGACCTTCCGCGCGATGATGGACGCCGCGGCGTCCGAGCAGGTCAGCGGCAACGAGAAGACCTCGAAGAGCGAACTGGCCGGCAAGACCCATGCGGTCGATGCGGCCGGCCGCGTGCTGCGCGACAACGTCTGGGGCCCGCAGATCGAGGATGCGGCGCGCCGCGACTTCACCGTCAACGCGATGTACTACGACCCGCAGCGCCAGGTCGTCGTCGACTACCACGGTGGCATCAAGGACGCGAAGAAGAAGGTGCTGCGCATCATCGGCGATCCGGTGACCCGCTACCGCGAAGACCCGGTGCGCATCATTCGCGTCGTGCGCTTCGCGGCCAAGCTCGGCTTCACGATCGACCCGAAGACGCGCGCGCCGATCCGCGAGCTGGCCGCGCTGCTCGACAGCGTGCCGGCCTCGCGCACCTTCGACGAGATGATCAAGCTGCTGCAGACCGGCCACGCGCTGGCCAGCATCGAGGAGCTGCACAAGCAGGGCCTGGCCGGCGCGGCGCGCGGGCTGTTCCCGATCCTCGACGTGATGCTCGACGATGCGCAGAAGCACCCGGCGCGCCAGAAGTTCGTGCAGCTCGCGCTGGCCGACACCGACCGCCGCGTCGCCGAGAGCAAGCCGGTGGCGCCGAGCTTCATGCTCGCCTGCATGCTGTGGCACGAGGTGCTCGACCGCTGGCTGCGCCTGAAGAAGGGCGGCGAGGCGCCGTTCCCCGCGCTGCAGCAGGCGATCGACGCGGTGTTCGATGCGCGCATCGGCGACATCTCCGGCCGCGGCAAGCTGGCCGGCGACATGCGCGAGATCTGGCTGATGCAGCCGCGCTTCGAGCGCCGCACCGGCAACGGCCCGTTCACGCTGGTCGAGCAGCCGCGCTTTCGCGCCGCGTTCGATTTCCTGCGGCTGCGCGCCGATGCCGGCGAGATCGAGGCCGAGCTGGCGCGCTGGTGGGAAGACTTCTCGCTGGCCGATCCGGACGAGCGGCATCGCCTGATGCAGGGCACGCGCGAGGGCAAGCGCGAGGCACCGCGGCGCGCGCCGTCGTCCGGCCCGCGCCCGGCCGCCGCGCCGCGTGACCCTGCGCCGCACGACGAGTCGCCCGACGATCTGGCCGGCGAGGCCGAGGCCGCCGAAGGAGAGGGCGGCTCGGCCGAGCCCGCCCGCAAGCGCCGCCGCCGCCGCCGCAAGCCGGGCGGTGGTGCCGGCGATGCGCCTGCCACCGGCGGCAATGCCGGCGAATGAGCCCGACGCCGAACGGGCCTTCGTCGGCCTGGGCGCGAACCTGGGCGATGCCCGCGCGACGCTGACCCGGGCGCTGGCCGAGCTGGCCGCGCTGCCGGGCATCGAGGCGCTGCAGGCCTCGCCGCTGTACCGCACGCAGCCGGTCGATGCGCAGGGGCCTGATTTCATCAATGCCGTCGCACGGCTGCGCACCACGCTGTCGCCGCTGGCATTGCTCGCCGGCCTGCAGGCCATCGAGGCGGCGCATGGCCGCGAGCGGCCGTACCGCAACGCGCCGCGCACGCTCGACCTCGACCTGCTGCTGTACGGCGAGCAGGTGATCGACCTCCCCACGCTGGCCGTGCCGCACCCGCGCATGCACCTGCGGGCCTTCGTGCTCGCGCCGCTGGCCGACCTGGCACCCGACCTCTTCATCCCCGGACAGGGCCGCGTCGCGGCGCTGCTGGCCGGCCTCGACCCCCAACCCCTCTCCCGGATCGACCCATGAATGCCATCCCCGTGTCGGTGCAGACCGTCGTGCTGCTGATCGCGTCGAACGTCTTCATGACGGTCGCCTGGTACGGCCACCTGAAGAGCCTGGCCGACAAGCCGTGGTTCGTCGCGGCGCTGATCAGCTGGGGCATCGCGCTGTTCGAGTACCTGCTGCAGGTGCCGGCCAACCGGATCGGCTATGCCGGCGGCTTCTCGCTGGCGCAGCTGAAGATCACGCAGGAGGTCATCACGCTCGGCGTGTTCGTGCCGTTCGCGATGATCTGGATGGGGGAGCCGTTCAAGCTCGACTACGTGTGGGCCGGGCTGTGCCTGGTGGGCGCGGTCTACTTCATCTTCCGCTCGTGAATGTTCCGATGAGCGCGGGCCTGGAGCGCTTCCGGCACATCGCGATCGAAGGGCCGATCGGCGTCGGCAAGAGCTCGCTCGCGCGCCGGCTGGCCGCCCACCTCGGGGCCGAGACGATGCTGGAGCAGGCGGGCGAGAACCCGTTCCTGGAGCGCTTCTATGCCGACCAGCCCGGCTACGCCTTCCAGACGCAGGTGTTCTTCCTGTTCCAGCGGCTGCGCCAGGTGCGCTCGCTGGCGCAGCCGGGCATGTTCTCGCAGGCGGTGGTCAGCGATTTCGTGTTCGCCAAGGATGCGATCTTCGCGCGGCTGAACCTGAGCGACGAGGAGTACGGGCTGTACAGCCAGATGTATGGCCAGCTCGCGCCGCAGGTGCCGCAGCCCGACCTCGTGGTCTGGCTGCAGGCGCCGACCGCGACGCTGCAGCAGCGCATCCAGCGCCGCGCGATCGCGATGGAGCAGCGCATCGCCGCCGACTACCTGCAGCGCCTGGCCGACGCCTACGCCACCTGGTTCGAGGGCTTCGACGCGGCGCCGGTGCTGGCGATCGACACCGAGCACTTCAACCCGATCGAGCGCGAGGCCGACTGGCGCGCGCTGCTGGACCGGCTGGCCGGCTTCCAGGGCCCGCGCGAGTTCTTCGACCCCGGCGCGCAGCCCCGGCTGGCCTGAACCGCCCGGCTACACTGCGCCCAGTGAAAATTTGGTGACAGCGCGACGACGGCGCGGCCGATCCCAGGAGACCCCGATGCTGTTTGGCAAGCTGCTGCCGCGCGAAGGCAATTTCTTTGAGCTGTTCAACCAGCACGCCGCGTTCATCGTCGAAGGCGCGCGCGCCTTCATCGCGATGATCGAGAACTACAACGACCTCAACCTGCGCGAGAAGCATGCGAACGAGGTGGTGGCCGCCGAGCGCGCCGCCGATCGCATCACCGCCGAGGTCAACCGGCTGCTGCACAAGACCTTCATCACGCCGATCGACCGCGAGCAGATCCATGGCCTGATCAACGCGATGGACGACATCGTCGACCTGCTGCAGGACGCCACCGAGACCATGCAGCTGTACGACGTGCGCACGATGACCGAAGAGGTGCTGCGCCTCGGCGACCTGAGCGCCAAGTGCTGCGAGCGCGTGCAGCACGCGGTGTCGCTGCTGCCGCGGCTGAACCAGCACGACGCGAGCGAGGCCGCGATCAAGACCTGCGAGGAGATCGACAAGCTCGAGTCCGATGCCGACCGGGTGATGCGCGCCGCGATGTCGAAGCTGTTCCGCGAGGAGAAGGACGTGCGCGAGCTGATCAAGCTGAAGGCGATCTACGAGCAGCTCGAATCGATCTCCGACCGCTGCGAGGACGTGGCCAACCTGATCGAGGGCGTGGTCCTCGAGAACTCCTGATCCGGCGGGCCCCCGATGCAATCGGTCCAGGTCGCCTTCTGGGTGGTGGCGCTGCTGGTGGCGCTGGCCATCGTCTTCGATTTCATGAACGGCTTCCACGACGCGGCGAATTCCATCGCCACCGTGGTGTCCACCGGCGTGCTGAAGCCGCAGCAGGCGGTCATCTTCGCCGCGTTCTTCAACGTGCTGGCGATCTCGGTGTTCCACAACCTGACGGTGGCGGCCACCGTCGGCAAGGGCATCGTGSTGCCGGGCGTCGTCGACCATCACGTGGTGTTCGGTGCGCTGATCGGCGCGATCGTCTGGAACGTCGTGACCTGGTGGTACGGCATTCCGTCGAGCTCGTCGCATGCGCTGATCGGCGGCATCTGCGGTGCGGTGATCGCGAMGGCCGGCATCGGCGCGCTGGTCGGTGGCGGGCTGCTGTGGATCGTCGCCTTCATCTTCATCTCGCCGGCGCTCGGCTTCCTGCTGGGTTCRCTCGCGATGGTGGCGGTGGCCTGGATCTGCCGGCGCAGCTCGCCGCTGCGCGTGGACAACTGGTTCCGCCGGCTGCAGCTGCTGTCGGCCGGGCTGTACAGCCTGGGCCACGGCGGCAACGACGCGCAGAAGACCATCGGCATCATCTGGATGCTGCTGATCGCCACCGGCTACGCGGCGGCCGATTCGAAGGCGCCACCGGGCTGGGTGATCGGCAGCTGCTACCTGGCGATCGGGCTGGGCACGATGTTCGGCGGCTGGCGCATCGTGCTGACGATGGGCCAGAAGATCACCAAGCTGAAGCCGGTGGGCGGCTTCTGCGCCGAGACCGGCGGTGCGATGACGCTGTTCCTCGCGACCGCGCTGGGCATCCCGGTGTCGACCACGCACACCATCACCGGCGCGATCGTCGGCGTCGGCTCGGTGCGGCGCGCGTCGGCGGTGCGCTGGGGCGTGGCGGGCAACATCGTGTGGGCGTGGATCTTCACGATCCCGGCCGCCGCCTTCGTCGCCGCCATCGCCTACTGGGTCAGCTTCACGATGTTCCCGTGATCACTGGCTGATCTTTCGCGCTTCCTCGACCTGGTACTCGAAGTAGCGCTGGCCGCCGAACGCGATCGTCGCCATCAGCACGGTGGCGCCCAGCAGCAGCGCGATCACGACGCCGATCACCGCCGCCCAGCCGGCCGGGTTGACCGGCTCGCCGCGGTTGAAGCGCAGGCTCCACTTCTCGTCGGGCATCAGGCCGTAGACGATGGCGGCCAGCATGGCCGCGGCGATCGCGATGCCCAGCAGCGGGATCAGCGCCCACGAGAGCGGGTCGTCCTGGCCGATGCGGATCACGCGCAGCACGCCGTAGGCGCCGATCAGCGTCGGCACCGGCCAGAGCCAGGCCCACACGTCGCGCGGGCCGTGCAGGTAGAAGCGGTGCAGCCCGAGGCTGCCGCCGACCAGCGCGATCCAGGTCGCGAGCGTCTTCGATTTGGTCATGCTCACTCGCCCGCCGCAGGCGGCACGGCATCGCCGGTGCCGAGCGCGCGCTGCATCAGCACCACGTCGAGCCAGCGCTCGAACTTCCAGCCGGCGGACTTCAGCAGCCCGGTGTGCTCGAAGCCGAGGCTGCGGTGCACGCCGATCGATCCGGCGTTGGCCGAATCGCCGATCACCGCCAGCATCTGGCGCGCGCCGAGCGCCTCGCATTGCGCCATCAGCGCGGCCAGCAGCTGCTTGCCGGCGCCCTGGCCGCGGGCGGCGTCCGACAGGTAGATCGAGTCCTCGAGGCAGAAACGGTAGGCGCGGCGCGGGCGGAAGTGGTTCGCGTAGGCGTAGCCCAGCACCTCGCCGCGGCGCTCGGCGACCAGCCACGGCAGGCCCTTGGACAGCACGTCGTCGCGGCGGCGGGTCATCTCGGCGAGGTCGGGCGCCTCGAGCTCGAAGGTGCCGGTGCCGTGCAGCACGTTCCAGCCGTAGACGGCGGTGATGGCGGGGAGATCGGCGGCCGTGCTGGCGCGAATCGTGATGGGGCTCTCGGACATGATGGCTGGCGGGGGTGGTCTGGCGAGTTTATAATGCCGGGTTTCGGTGACGGTCGACCCGGAGGGTTGGCGTATCTACGGCACCGACCTCCGATCTGCTTGCCCTGAGTGTCTCCTGGTGCGGTGGATGTTTTCGATAATCTCAAGGAAACAACATGGTCGTGATTCGACTCGCACGTGGTGGCGCCAAGAAGCGTCCGTTCTACAACATCGTCGTCGCTGATTCGCGCGTCCGCCGTGACGGCCGCTTCATCGAGCGCGTCGGCTTCTACAACCCGGTGGCGTCCGGTGGCGAGCAGCCGCTGCGCGTCGCGTTCGACCGCATCGAGCACTGGGTTGCCCACGGCGCCCAGCCGTCGGCGACGGTGGCTCGCCTGGTCGAGCAGGCCAAGGCCGCGACGCCGGCTGCTGCTGCAGCAGCCTGAGTGCTGCCGAGAACGTGTCGATGACCGCCGCGCCGGGGCCTGCCGGGATGTCTGATCCCGCGTGGCCCGAGGATGCGGTGGAGATCGGCAGGGTTCTCGATGCCTGGGGCGTGAAGGGCTGGATTCGCGTCCAGCCTTTCGCTGCAGATCCCCAGGCCCTCTTTTCTTCGCGCCGGTGGTTCCTGAAACCGCCGGAGCCGCAAGGCGTCAAGCTGCCGGCGACCGCCGCAGCAGCCTTTCCGCCCTTGCTGAAGGTCGTGCAGGTCAAGGAGCACGGCGATGGCGTCGTGGCCCAGGTGCAGGACGTCGCCGACCGCAACGGGGCCGAGGCCCTGCGCGGTGCGCGCATCTTCATCGGCCGATCGAGCTTTCCGACCGCCGGCAAGGACGAGTACTACTGGGTCGACCTGATCGGCATGACGGTCGTGAACCGCGAGGGCCAGACCCTCGGCACGGTGGCCGGCCTGATCGACACCGGCCCGCACAGCGTGCTGCGCCTGGCCGCGGCGACGCCGGCCGAGGAGCGGCTGATCCCCTTCGTCGGCGCCTATGTCGACGATGTCAGCCTGGCCGAGCGCCGCATCACCGTCGACTGGGGCCTGGACTACTGATCCCCCGCTGATGCGCTTCGACGTCGTCACGCTGTTTCCCGAGCTTTTCTCGCCGCACCTCACCGTGGGCGTGACGCGCCGCGCGTTCGAATCCGGCCAGGTCGACGTGCGGCTGTGGCCGCTGCGCGACTTCGCCGACGACAACTACCGCCGCGTCGACGACCGGCCGTATGGCGGCGGCCCCGGCATGGTGATGCTGGTCGAGCCGCTGGAGCGTGCGCTCACCACCATCCGCAGCGAGCGTCCTGACGGGGCGACGGTCGCCGTCGTGCACTTCACGCCGACCGGCCGGCGCATCGATCAATCGGTGATGCGCGAGTTCGCGGCCGGTTCCGGCGCGGTGCTGCTGTGCGGCCGCTACGAGGGCATCGACCAGCGCTTCATCGACCGCCATGTCACGCTGGAGCTGAGCCTGGGCGATTTCGTGCTGTCCGGCGGCGAGCTGCCGGCGCTCGCGCTGCTCGACGGCGTGGCCCGGCTGCAGGACGGCGTGCTGGGCGATGCGCAGTCGCACCAGCAGGACAGCTTCTCCGACGGCCTGCTCGATTGCCCGCACTACAGCCGCCCCGAGGTGCTCGACGCCCCGGCCGGACCGGACCCGGTGCCGCCGGTGCTGCTGTCGGGGCATCACGCCGACATCGCCCGGTGGCGGCGCGAGCGCTCGCTCGAGATCACCGCCCGGCGCCGCCCGGAATTGATCGCCGCCGCCCGCGAGCGTGGCGAACTGAGCAAACTCGACGAGAAGTTCCTCGCCGGCCTCGGGCTATAATCGCGGGCTTTTCGATCCTCTACCGGGCGTGGCCGCCTTCTTCTTGAGTGGCCACATCAAAATCAGCAACCGCGCCGGCAAGATCACAGGAGAACCCCATGGACCTGATCCAGACCCTCGAGCAAGAAGAAATTGCTCGCCTCAACAAGACCATTCCCCCCTTCGCTCCCGGCGACACGGTGATCGTCAGCGTCAACGTCGTCGAAGGCACCCGCAAGCGCCTGCAGGCCTACGAAGGTGTCGTGATTGCCAAGCGCAACCGCGGCCTGAACTCCAGCTTCATCGTGCGCAAGATCTCCAGCGGCGAAGGCGTGGAGCGTACGTTCCAGCTGTACAGCCCGCTGATCGCGACGATCGAGATCAAGCGCCGTGGCGACGTGCGCCGCGCCAAGCTGTACTACCTGCGCGACCGTTCGGGCAAGTCGGCGCGTATCAAAGAGAAGCTCGCCTGATCCGTACCCGCGTACGGTCATGAAGAAGCCGCCTCCCCGAGGCGGCTTTTTTCTTGTCCAATCGATCCATGCCGCTGAGCTTCAACCCGCTGGAACTGCCCGTCGAGGGCATCGACGATCACCTCCCCGCCGTCGCGTTGCCGCACCTGTCGCCCGAGGCCCTGCGCAGCCGCTTCCTCGCGCCGCCGGCCTGGTCGCCCGAGATCGCCGCCGAGCGCGCCTTCGTGTCCCGCGCGCCGGCCCACGCCTCGGTGCTGGTGCCGCTGGTGCAGCGCGAGGTGCTGTGCGTGGTGCTGACCCAGCGCACCGACCACCTGACCGACCACCCCGGCCAGATCAGCTTTCCCGGCGGCCGCGCCGAGAGCTACGACGCCGACGCCGTCGATACCGCCTTGCGCGAGGCGACCGAGGAGATCGGCCTCGCGCGCGACTACGTCGACGTGCTCGGCAGCCTCCCCACCTACACCACCGGCACCGGCTTCATCGTGACGCCGGTGGTCGCGCTGCTGCGCGCGGGCTTCACGATCCAGGCCGACCCGTTCGAGGTCGCCGAGGTGTTCGAGGTGCCGCTCGCGTTCCTGATGAGCCCGGCCAACCACCGCCGGCACAGCGTCGAGGTGGGCGGCGCGCGGCGCGAGTTCCTGTCGATGCCGTGGACCGGCGTCGGCGCCGACGGCCGCCCGCGCCAGTACTTCATCTGGGGGGCCACCGCCGCGATGCTGCGCAACCTGTACCGCTTCCTCGCCGCGTAGCCAGCGCCGGACGGGGCCTCGCCGCTATCATCGCGGGCCATGAGTTTCTTCGCCGTCCTGTTCGCGCTGCTGATCGAGCAACTGAAGCCGCTGCCGCGCCGCAACTTCGTGCACGACGGCCTGACCGGCTGGATGCGCTGGACCGGCCGCAACTTCGATGCGGGCCAGGACCACCACGCCTGGGTCGTCTGGTGCGTGACGACGCTGGTGCCGGCGCTGCTGGCCTGGGCCGTCTTCGCGATCGTCGTGCGCTTCAGCCTGGTCGCGGCACTCGCCTGGAACGTCGTCGTGCTGTACCTGACGATGGGCTTCCGGCAGTTCAGCCACTACTTCACCGACATCCGCGATGCGCTCGAGCGCGGCGACGAACTCACCGCGCGCCGGCTGCTGGCCGAATGGCGCCACCTTGATGCCAGCGAGCTGCCGCGCGCCGAGCTGCTGCGCCACGTGATCGAGCATTCGCTGCTGGCCGCGCACCGCCATGTGTTCGGCGTCTTCTTCTGGTTCGTCGTGCTGTCGACGCTCGGCCTCGGGCCGGCCGGCGCGGTGTTCTACCGCATGGCCGAGTTCGCGAGCCGCTACTGGGCCTTCAAGAGCCGCACCGTCGGTGCGCCGGTCAACGAACGGCTGCTCGCGCTGTCGCAGCGCCTGTTCGGGCTGATCGACCACCTGCCGGCACGGCTGACGGCCTTCGGCTTCGCGGTGGTCGGCAACTTCGAGGAGGCGGTCTCGTGCTGGCGCCGCGATGCCGGGCTGTGGAAGCACGCGAACGAGGGCATCATCCTGTCGGCGGCGGCCGGTGCGGTGGGCGTGCAGCTGGGCGGCAGCGCGGCCCCGGGTGTCACGCCCGACCGCTCGAAGACCTTCGACAGCGGGGCACCGGACGAGCTGTCGAACGCCGAAGGCTCGACGCCGGGAGCGCCGCCGCAGACCGGGCACCTGCGCAGCATCGTCGGGCTGGTGTGGCGCTCGGTGGTGCTGTGGATGCTGCTGCTGGCCTTGCTGTCTCTGGCGAACCTGATCGGTTGATTGAATCCCGGATTGGCATCCGGGCTACCAGATCTGTAGCCCGGATGCCAATCCGGGGAGGCGAATCAGAACCGCTGCCGGCCCAGCTCCTCGCGGATCTCACCGTAGATGCGGTGCCGCGATTCGCTGATCTCGCCGCGCGCCAAGGCCGCCAGCACGCCGCAGCCGGGCTCGTGCTGGTGCGTGCAGTTGTAGAACTTGCAGTCGGTGGCGGCCGCGCGGATGTCCGGCATCAGCATCGCGAGCTGCTGCGCCTCGATCTGCCGCAGCCCGAATTCCTGGAAGCCCGGCGAATCGATCAGCCCGGTCGTGCGTTCGGCGTCGAGCCAGTACCACTGCGTCGAGGTCGTCGTGTGGCGGCCGGAGTTCAGCGCGACCGAGATGTCGCCCACTTGCGCACGCGCGTCCGGTGCCAGCAGGTTGATCAGCGTGCTCTTGCCGGTGCCGCTCGGCCCCAGCACCAGCGTCGCCTGCCCGGCCAGCAGCGGGCCCAGGCGGTCGCGTGCCTCCTGCGGCCGGGTCTTCAGCGCCAGCTCGATCACGTCGACGCCCATCGCGCTGTACGGCTTCAGCCGCTCACGGGCCGCAGCGATCTGCGGCAGGTCGGACTTGTTCAGGATGATGCGGGTCGGGATGCCGGCGCTCTCGGCCGCGATCAGCGCGCGCGCGAGCTGCGATTCGCTGAACACCGGCTCGGCCGCCACCAGCACCAGCAGCTGGTCGAGGTTGGCGGCGAACGACTTGGTCTTCCACTCGTCCTGGCGGAACAGCAGGTTGCGCCGCGGGTCCACATGCTCGATCACGCCTTCATCGCCGGTGACCTGCCAGCGCACGCGGTCGCCGACCACGCAGTCGCTCTTCTTGCCGCGCGGGTGGCAGACGATGCGCTCGCCGTCCGGCGTCTCGACGATGTAGTGGCGCCCGTGGCCGGCGACCACCAGCCCGGTGTCCAGCGCGATCGCGTGGCTCAAGCGAGGAAGGCGACGAGCGCGTCCGCCTTGGCCGCGCAGATGAAGTCGTTCAGCGAGATGCCGCCGACCGAATGCGTGTTGAAGCGCGCGACGCAGCGGTCGTAGCTGACGGCCAGTTCCGGATGGTGGTCTTCGCTGTGGGCGATCCAGGCCAGCGCGTTCACGAACGCGATCGTCTCGTGGTAGTTCTTGAAGCTGAAGGTCTTCTCGATCGCGCCCTCATTGAGGTGCCAGCCGCTGACTTGCGCCAGGTGGCTGCGGACCTCGTTCGGGCCCATCGCGTCGGCGCCTTCCAGCGCCTTGCATTTCAGGTGCAGCAGGTTGCTCATGGTTCAGCTCGGTTGGGGATGCGCCTGGGGGCGCGTCTGCGATTGAAGGGCCGCCAGGCGCTCGGTGGCCGGCGGATGGGAATAGTAGAAGCGCGCGTACACCGGGTCCGGCGTCAGCGTCGTCGAATTGTCTTCGTGCAGCTTCAGCAGGGCCGCGGCAAGGTCTTGGCCGTCCGCCTGCGAGCAGGCGTAGGCGTCGGCCTCGAACTCGTGCTTGCGCGACACGCGCGCCGCCAGCGGCGTGGCGAACACGCTGAACACCGGCATCGCGAGCATCAGCAGGATCAGCGCCAGCGCGTCGTTCGGTGCCGCCAGCGAGGGCTGCACGCCCAGGCCCAGGTAGAACCATGCCTGGTTCGACAGCCAGCCGAGCAGCCCGAAGGCCAGCAGGCTCAGCACCGTCATCGTCAGGCTGCGCTTGAGCAGGTGGCGCAGCTTGAAGTGGCCGAGCTCGTGCGCCAGCACGGCTTCCATCTCGGGCGGGCTGAGCTTGTTGATCAGCGTGTCGTAGAAGATCACGCGCTTCGATTTGCCGAGGCCGGTGAACATCGCGTTCGCATGGGCCGAGCGCTTGCTGCCGTCCATCACGTAGAAGCCCTGGGCGGTGAAGCCGCAGCGCGCCATCAGCGCGAGCGCCTGCTCCTTCAGCGAGCCGTCGGGCAGCGGCTCGAACTTGTTGTAGAGCGGCATCACGACCAGCGGGTACACCACCTGCACGAACAGGCCGAACGCCGTCCACGCGAGCCAGGCCCAGAACCACCAGTACGCGCCGGCCGCGCCCATCAGCCACAGGATCAGCGCGACGATCGGCAGGCCGAGCGCGATGCCGACCAGCGTGTTGGTGACGAGGTCGCGCACGAAGAGCTGCCAGGTCATGCGGTTGAAGCCGAAGCGTGCCTCGAGCCGGAAGGTGGCGTACAGCTCGAACGGCAGCTCGAGCACGGCGCCGATCACCGAGAACGCGAACACCAGCGCCAGCTGGTAGGCGAGGCCGCCGAAGCGCGGGGCCACCGCATCGCGCAGCACGGCATTCAGCGCGTCGAGCCCGCCGAGCAGCGTCCAGCCGAGCAGCACGACGGCGCCGAAGGCCATCGTCACCAGCCCGAAGCGGCCCTTCGCGAGCGTGTAGTCGGCCGCTTTCTGGTGCGCTTCGAGCGACACCTTGCCGACGAAGGCGGCCGGCACGGCGCTGCGGTGGGCCGCGACGTGGCGCATCTGGCGCGTCGTGAGCCACAGGCGCAGCCCGAGCGAGGCGAGCAGCGCGGCGGCGAACAGCAGGGTCAGGTGAATGGCTTGCATGGGCTGCAAGTGTAGGGCGCGGTCGGCGAGAATGCCCCCAAGGAGAAAACCATGAGCGACATCGCAAGCCCGCTGCAGCAGAGCGACCAGAACCTGATCTGGATCGACCTCGAGATGACCGGCCTCTACCCGGACACCGACCGCATCATCGAGATCGCGGTCGTCGTCACCGATGCCCAGCTGACGCAGCGCGTCGAGGGCCCGGTGTTCGCGATCCACCAGAGCGACGCGACGCTCGACGCGATGGACGCCTGGAACAAGGGCACGCACGGCCGCAGCGGCCTGATCGACCGCGTGAAGGCGTCGACCATCGACGAGGCCTCGGCCGAGGCGCAGGTGATCGATTTCCTGAAGCGCTACGTCGGCAAGAGCACCTCGCCGATGTGCGGCAACAGCATCTGCCAGGACCGCCGCTTCCTGGCGCGCACGATGCCCAAGCTGGAAGCCTTCTTCCACTACCGCAACCTCGACGTCAGCACGCTGAAGGAGCTGGCCAAGCGCTGGAAGCCGGAGATCCTCGCCGGCTTCAGGAAGGCGCAGGCGCACACCGCGCTGGCCGACATCCACGAATCGATCGACGAGCTCGCGTACTACCGCGAGCACCTGCTGGCGAAGTAGGAGCGGTCAGGCAAGAGCGGTCAGGCCGCGTAGCCGGCGCGGCATGGCGACCGGCGCAAAGCGGAGCCCGACGGATCCGAAGGGCATTGAGACTTGCGGGAAAACCCGCAGCGCCCTATACTCCGCGCTTCGCCTCGGCACTGTCACTGGACATGCGGGGCGTTTCGTTCATCCCCTCTGACCTCATCGAGTCTTCCCAGGGCCGCTTACACGGCCTTGCGGCCTGTTCGAACTCCGCGGCGAACTCCGGGACCCCTTTCAGGGATTCCCAGGGCTCTGCGGGAATGGTTGGCGGCGATGCCGTCGCTTTGACTGTTCCCATGTTCCCCGGCACCGGCGCGAGCGTTCTCGCCGATCTGGGTTCGGACCTTCTCCCCAGCGACTGATCCGCGTGCGCTTGATGCACGTTGGTGTCGTGCCGTGCCCTTTGCGGGCCGGCGGCACCGTGTTTGAGAAAGAAGACGATGAGTTTCGATTCCCTTGGCCTGAACCCGGCCCTGCTGCAAGCCCTGAAGGATTCCGGCTACGAGACGCCGACCGACGTGCAGGCCCGCGCCATCCCGCCGGCCATCGAAGGCAAGGACCTGATGGTCGCCTCGAGCACCGGCAGCGGCAAGACCGCCTCGTTCGTGCTGCCCGGCCTGCAGCGCATCCTCGCCGCCCGTGGCGACAACACCAAGCGCCGCGAGAAGGGCATGGTCTACGGCCCGCGCATCCTCGTGCTGGCACCCACCCGTGAACTCGCGATGCAGGTCGACAAGGCCGCCGTGACCTACGGCAAGCACGTGCAGGGCCTGCGCGTGACCACCGTCGTCGGCGGCGTGCCCTACGGCGGCCAGCTGAAGGCGCTGCGCGGCCCGCTCGACATCCTGATCGCGACCCCCGGCCGCCTGCTCGACCACCTGCAGAACGGCAAGGCCATCCTCGAGAACGTCGAGATGCTGGTGCTCGACGAAGCCGACCGCATGCTCGACATGGGCTTCATCGACGACATCCGCACCATCGCCGACCAGCTGCCGCAAGACCGCCAGACGGTGATGTACAGCGCGACCTTCGCCGGCCACGTGGGCCGCCTCGCGCAGGACCTGCTGCGCGATCCGCAGCGCATCGAGGTCACCTCGCACACCGACACGCACGAGAACATCGAGCAGCGCCTGCACTGGGCCGACAACGGCGCGCACAAGAACGCGCTGCTGGACCACATCCTGACCGAGCGCGACATGGAGCAGGCGGTGGTGTTCACCAGCACGCAGCGCGATGCCGACTGGCTCGCCGATCGCCTGGCCGACATGGGCCATGCGGTCGCATCGCTGCACGGCGGCATGCCGCAAGGCCGCCGCACCCGCGTGCTGCAGGGCCTGCGCAACAAGCAGCTGCGCGTGCTGGTCGCCACCGACGTCGCCGCGCGCGGCATCGACGTGCCGACCATCAGCCACGTGATCAACTACGGCCTGCCGATGAAGGCCGAAGACTACGTGCACCGCATCGGCCGCACCGGCCGCGCCGGTCGCAACGGCCTCGCGGTGACGCTGGCCGAGCGCATGGACACCGGCATGATCCGCCGCATCCAGGCCTTCACGACGCAGAACATCCCGGTCGCGACGATCGTCGGCCTGGAGCCGAAGTCGCCGGAACCGCGCATGTTCGCTGCCCGCCCCGAAGGCAAGTTCGGCGGCAAGCCGTTCGGCCAGGGCCGTGGCGGCCACCAGGGTGGCAAGAGCTTCGGCCGGCCGGCCCCGCGTGGCGGCGAAGGTTTTGCGCCGCGCAACGAAGGCTTCGCGCCGCGCAATGAAGGCTTTGCGACCCGCGGCCCGGACGGCTTCGCGCCGCGCGGTTCGTTCGATCGCCCGGCCCCGGAGCAGCGCCGCGACAACCCGTTCGCGAACCGTCCGCCGCACGATGGCGCACCGCGCCATGCGTTCGACCGCGCGCCGGCCGACCGCGGCAACAGCGCCGGCTTCGCGCCGCGCAAGCCAAGCGGCCCCGGCGGCAACAAGGGCAGCTTCGGCAAGCCGCAGCGCCCGCGCCAGGGTGGTTTCAGCCGCTGATTCCGGCTGACAGACGTACGAAGGGCCCGCATTGCGGGCCTTTTTTTGGTCTGATAGGTCCGATTCATTGATAATCGGACCGAATCGTTCGAATCGGACCCGATGACTGGAATCGATCACCGCCGCCTGCTGGAGCTGATCACGCGCTTGCGCGATGAAGGCTTCGACGAGGTCAGCTCGTCCCAGCTGATCGAGCGCAGCGGTGCGGGCGCGATGACCGTCAAGCGCCTGCTGGCTCGTCTGTGGTCCTCGGGTGAACTCGTCAGGGAGGGCCAGGCCCGCGCCACGCGCTACCGCTTGCCCGGGCCTCTGAAGGTGAGTGCGCCCGCGCCACCGCCATACCACCGCTCGCCGGTGCAGCCTCGTTGGTCGGCCGCGGCACTGGCGCTGCGCGAGGAACTGCAGCAACCACTGGGCTCCCGCTCGCCGGTCACCTACCGCCGCGGGTTCGTCGAGGACTACCGCCCCAACGACAGCGCGATGCTGCCGGCCGCCCTCGCGAAGGAGCTGGCCGAGCTCGGCCGCATGCAGGGCCAGCAGCCGGCCGGCACCTATGCACGCAAGGTGCTCGAGCAACTGTTGATCGACCTCTCGTGGTCGTCGTCGCGCCTCGAGGGCAATCGCTATTCGCGCCTCGACACCGAGGAACTGTTCAAGAGCGGATTGACGGGCGAAGACAACGACGCCGTGATGCTGCTGAACCACAAGAACGCCATCGAGTTCATGGTCGACGCGGTGCCGGAGCAGGGGCTCTCGATGGGCATCGTGCGCAACCTGCATGCGGTGCTGATGCGCGACCTGCTGGTCGACACCGACGGCCTCGGCGCGATCCGCCGCAAGGTCGTCAACATCAGCGACACGGTGTACTTCCCGGCGCAGGTGCCGTCGCTGCTGGCCGAGATGCTGGAGCGTGTTCTCGACACGGCGCGCCTCGTCAAGAACCCGATCGAAGCGGCCTTCTTCCTGTGGGTCAACATCGCCTACCTGCAACCCTTCGAGGATGGCAACAAGCGCACCAGCCGCCTGGCAGCCAACATTCCGTTGATGCTCTACAACCGCGCGCCACTGGCGTTCCTCGACGTCGACCGTGGCCACTATGCCGAAGCGATGGTAGGCGTCTATGAGCGCCAGGACGTGTCGCTGGCCGTTGATCTGTTCGACTGGACCTATCGCCGCTCGTGCGCGAAGTACGCGGTGGTGCTGGAAGCCATGAGCGCGCCGGATCCGCTTCGCTTGCGGTACCGCGAATCCCTCAACGAGGCGATCGGCCTGGTCGTGCGCGATCGCAGGACCCTGGCCGATGCGATCGACTCGCTGCAACTCGGCGATGACAAGGCACCGGGTTTCGCGCCGCTGTTGCGCGACGAGCTGCGCAAGCTCGAAGCCTTCAACTGCGCGCGCTACCGCGTGACGATGGGCGCCACCGAGGCCTGGATCGCCGCCGGCCGTCCGGCCTGAACTCTGCTCACGCGGCCAGCGGCGGYGCCTGCGGCACGCGCTCGTGCGCCCCGATTTCCACCGCCAGCGCCGCCCCCAGCAGGAAGATCTGGCACGACCAGTAGATCCACACCAGCAGTGCCGCGAACGATCCGGCGGCGCCCAGCGTCGAGCGCAGCGCCGTGCCGGCAATGTACGCATTGATCCCGTAGCGCCCGGCCAGGAACAGCACCGCCGCGACCGCCGCGCCGATGAACGCATGCCGCGCGCGCAGGTGCGCATCGGGCAGCCACACCATCAGCAGCGAGAACAGCGTGGTCATCACGAGCCACGACCACAGCAGTTCCACCGACTGCAGCAGCGGCCCGAGCGCCGGACCGAGCGCATCGGTCTGGTCGACCACCCAGCGGATCGCCAGCAGCGCGACGGCCTGCAGCACCATCGCGACTGCCAGCAGGAAGCCGCAGCCGAGCAGCACGCCCATCGACAGCAGGCGCACCTGCACCAGCCGCCACAGCGAGCCGCGCTCCGGCGGCGCGCCCAGCATCTCCTGCAGCGAGGCGCGCAACTCGACGAACACGCCGACCGCGCCGACCAGCATCGTCACCACCGCGATCACCGGTGCCGCCACCGCGAACCCGCCGGCCCGTTCGCGCGACAGCAGCGTCGTCGCGGTGTGCGGCGCGCTGGCCAGCAGGTCCGCGAGCGTGCGGGCCTCGCTCGGGCCGAGCAGGCGGCCGACCGCATCGACCATCGTCGCGTTCGCGCTCTGGTCGCCGAGCAGCCACACCAGCAGGCTCGTGACGACGACCAGCAGCGGCGCCATCGAGAACGCCGCGTAGAACGCGACGGCAGCCCCCTGGCGGGCGCCATGGCATTCGATGAAGCGGTTGATGGCGCGAACGCCCAGCGAGACGACGCGCCCCGGCGCGCTCGCGACCATCCGGTGCCAGAGGCGGACAGCGAGCCCCGGCGTGTCGGCGACCTCGCCCTGCGCCACGCTCAGCCTTCCATCAGGCGCGCGAGCCGCGTGGCCGAGCGGGAATGTTCGGCGACGACCTTCATCACGACGATCAGCCCCGGCCCGAGGAACAGCCCCCACACGCCCCACAGCGCGCCCCAGAACACCAGCCCGATGAACACCGCCGCGGCGTTCATCCGCGCCGCGCGGCTCTGCAGCCAGGCCGCGACCGCGGTGCCGATCAGCGTCGACACCACGACCAGGTAGGCCGCCGTGCCGATCGCCGCGCCGGCGGTGCCGTGCGCGAGAAAGGCCTCGGCCGCGCCGAACGCCGTCAGGATGCCCATGCCGACATACGGCACGACGTGCAGCACCGCGGCCGTCACACCCCACATCGCCGCATCGGGGATCTCGCCCCAGGCGAACGCGGCCCACACCGCGCAGCCGATCAGCACGTTGGTGACCAGCAGCACGCCGACATAGATGCGGATCTGCCGCGAGCATTCGTGCAGCGCGCGACAGGCCCGCGTGCGCGATTGCGAGCGCCCGCCCCACAGGTCGATGAAGCGGCCGGCGAGCGGGCTGCCGCCGCTCAGCACGAAGAAGGCGACGAACACGATGATGGTCAGGTCGCCGGCGAACTTCAGCAGGATCGTCGAGCCGTTCAGCGCGGTGTCGCGCATCCACAGCGTGACGGTCTCGGTCAGCGTGTGCGCCGGCGCGGCGGGGATCAGCTTCTGGCGCGTCGGCTTCGGTGGCGGCGCGCCATTGGCGACGCTCTGCGCGGCGCGGTCGAGCTCCTGCAGCGCATCGCGCGAGCGCTTGAGCACCGAGTCGTCATCGGCCTCGGTGGGCGTGATGCGCTCGGCCACCATGCGGATGATCTCGGGGCTGCGGTCCACCATGCGCAGCAGCTTGCCGCCGAAGGCCATCGACGCGAGCGCCGCGATCGCGAGGAACAGCACCAGCGACAGCATCACCGCGAGCATCTGGCTGCGCAGCAGGTGGCGCAATCCCGCCACCACCGGCGCGACCAGCATCGCGAG
The DNA here is from genome assembly GCF_056402735.1 of Rhizobacter sp. P3_C12. Classification (NCBI taxonomy): domain Bacteria; kingdom Pseudomonadati; phylum Pseudomonadota; class Betaproteobacteria; order Burkholderiales; family Sphaerotilaceae; genus Rhizobacter; species Rhizobacter sp. P3_C12. The sequence continues at coordinate 2,579 of NZ_JBFUGW010000052.1, read as the reverse complement.
CATCAGGCCGGCGACCACCGGCACCAGGAAGCGCTGGCCCCACCACAGCGCACCGATCACCGCGACGGTCGCGATCACCGTCGCCGAAGGGGCCGAGCGCGGCAGCGGCCCGGGGTGCCCGTCGTCGAGCGGTGACGCGGTCTCGTCGACCTGCGATGCGACGCTGTCGCGTCCGGCCTCGACGGGAGGTCTGGCTGCAGGCGTCAGGGTGCCGGAGAGGGGCATCGTGTGCGAAGACGGCGCACCGAGCGCCCTGTCCTCAATGCCGCAAGGCGCACGACCCCGCAGGGTGGTGCGCCTTCACACGGACGAGCCGTGAGGGTCGTGAGGATTACGGGCGGATCAGGATGTCGTTCTTGACCGACTTCACGCCATTGACGTTGCGGGCGATCGATTCGGCGGTGCTCTTCTCGCTGGCGCTCTTCGCGAAGCCCGACAGCTGCACCGTGCCGTTCAGCGTCTCGACGCTGATCGACGAGGCATCGACTTCCTTGTTGCCGACGTACTTGGCCTTCACCGCGGTGGTGATGGCGGCGTCGTCGACGTAGGAGCCGACGGTCGATTGATCACGCGTCACGGCGCAGCCGGTGGCGGACAGCAGGGCGACGGCGGACACGACAGCGGCGAGGGTGTTGCGGACAAACATGTGGTTCTCCTTCAGTGTGGAAACGTTGTGGTGCAGGTGGTCGTCAGGAAGGTGAACAACAGGCCCCCACCCGTGCGGGCCCGTGTCGCGGCATTCGTTCAATAGAACATGGACATCACTTGTTGCTGATCGCTTTCGCGCCCAGCAATCCGATCAGGACCACGGCGACGAACAGCACCAGGAACAGCACGAAGAGGAACTTCGCGATGCCTGCGGCGCCGGCGGCGATGCCGGTGAATCCGAACACGCCCGCGACGAGCGCGATGGCTGCAAAGATGATGGCCCACTTCAGCATGTCGTTCTCCTTGGTGCGGTGTGGATGCACGGTGTCGAGTCGATGAGGCAACTCTATGGGCCGCCCCTCGGCCGAGCCATCGGACGCTGGCGTGAGCGCATGTAGGACGGAATGCTTTGCCGACCAGGTGCCTTGAAGGCATGTGTTGCGATCGGCAAAAAGAGAAAGCGCGCCCGCGGCGCGCTTCAGCAAGAGAGCGTGGCGACGCTCAGTGCACGGTGTAGTCGGTGCCGGGTATGTGCGGCGGTTGCACCGGAGGCGGTGATGTCGACGGCGCTGATGTCGATGCGGGTGCCGATGCGGGTGCCGATGCGGATGCGGATGCGGGTGCGGCTGCTGATGCCGCAGCCGTTGCAGGTGCCGGTCGGGTGAAGTCCGCGATCGCGAGGTTGACCCAGCTGATGATCGATGCCAGGTCGAAGCGCGGCAGCAGCCCGGCCAGCAACGCACCGCCCGATATCCAGCGCCATGGCTTCGCGCGCGTCAGCAGCATGCCGCCGATGAACGCGCCGGCCAGCAGCCACCACGGGTGCTTCTTCGCCAGCGGGCCTGCGAGCTCCTGGCCTGCGTCGCGTGCGAACTCGAAGGTGGTGCGCCACGGATGGCCGGCCCACCAGCGGCGCAACCAGCGCACCGCGATCGCGGCGGCGGGCAAGTCCGACAGTGCATCGCCGAGCGTGCCGAGCCAGCCGGGTTCCTGCGGCGCTTGCGCGGCGTTCGGATCGGGGGGGGCGCTTGCCTTCACGAGCGCCGCACGAATGGATTCGCGCGAGGCCGCGAGCCGTTCCTTCGGGGTCAGGGGGCGCGCCGGCACCACGACGGGCAAGCCGGGGTCGAGTTGGGCTTCTTCGACGTGGGTCATGTCGCGCCCACTTCGCCGAGCATGCGTGCGTCGGCCTCGAACTGCTGCTGCACTGCAGCGAACGCCGGCTCGGCCGCGGGCCGCCGCGCCATCACGCCGGCCACCACGGCCACCACCGCCGGCACGGCCGGTGCGGCCCACAGCGCCCACACCGCGTCGCCTTGCAGCGAGGGCGTCACCGCCCACAGCATCAGCGCGACGCCCGCGAGCACCGCGCTCACGCCGACGCAGCACAGCGCAAGCGCCGTCAGCAGCAGGCGGACGGTCCAGCGGCTCTGCGCCTGGCGCGCTTCGCTGCCGATCAACGCGGCATAGGCGCTCAGGTGATCGGCGACGAGTTCGGGTCGTGTGGCAACGAGCTTGATCAGTGGATGGATCATGGCAGCACCGATGGCGAGCTACAGCGGTGGACGAATGCGGACGCGACGAACCCGGCCGTGGTGCGGCGCACCAATCGGCCGGGTCGGTCCAGCGCCCACGGCGGGGTCACTGCCGGGATTACTGTTGGCTGTTGCGGCGTGCGCTCTGGATCAGCGCGAGCAACCCCATCAGCGCGGCACCGGTGGCGGCGGCGATCAGCATCGACTTGACCGGCTCGTCCTTCACGTAGCGCACGGTCGCATCGCCGACCGAGGCGGCGCGTTCACGCACGTGCGTGGCGGTGTCCTTGACGGCATCGACGCCGCGGCGCGCCAGCGCTTCGGCCTGGCCGGCCAGGCGGGCGATCGTCGGCTCGGCGCTGTCGCGTGCCTCGCCGATCGCCGTCTCGGCCTGGT
>NZ_JBFUGW010000051.1:0-29769 GCF_056402735.1 Rhizobacter sp. P3_C12 | reverse complement strand
GGGCTGGCCTGGGCGCTGGCCGACCTGTGGCACACGCGCCGCAGCTGGGCGCGCGCGCCGCTGCGGCTGGAGCGGCGGCTGCCGCAGGCGCTCGCGATCGGCGTGCCGCGCGAGCTGGTGCTCAACCTCGTCAACGTGGCGACCTTGGGCTGGCGCGGCAGCGTGTTCGACGAGCTGGACGGCACGCTCGACTTCGACGGCCTGCCACGCAGCTTCCGCCTGCCGGGGCGCCGGCGCATCGAGCTGCGCTACCGCGTGACGCCGCGCCGGCGCGGCCCGGTGCGCTTCGGCGGCACCCAGCTGCGGCTGCGCTCGCGCGGCGGCAGCTTCGACTGGCTGCACCTGCTGGGCGAGCCGCAGCTGCTGCACGTGTACCCGAACTTCGCGGCGGTCGCGCGCTATGCGTGGCTGGCCGGCGACCGGCGGCTGTCGCAGATCGGCATCAAGACCTATGCGCAGCGCGGCGAGGGCACCGACTTCAAGCAGCTCGCCGACTACCAGAGCGGCGACCCGGTGCGCCACATCGACTGGAAGGCGACGCTGCGCCACGGCCGGCCGATCGTGCGGCAGTTCCAGGACGAGCGCGACCAGTGCGTGCTGTTCCTGCTCGACTGCGGCCGGCGGATGCGCGCCGACGAAGGGGCGACGAGCGCCGACGGCGGCCACTTCGACCAGGCGCTGAACGCGCTGATGCTGCTGACCCACGTCGCGCTGAAGGAGGGCGACGAGGTCGGCGCGCTGAGCTTCGGCCATGCGCCGGGGCAGCAGCGCCGCTTCGCGCCGCGCAAGGGGGCGGCGACGCTGAACGCGATGATGGCGCGGCTGTACGACATCGAGCCCGGCACCGACCACTCCGACTACCTCGAGGCGGCGCGCGACGTGATGCGGCTGCAGCGCAAGCGCGCGCTGGTGATCATGCTGACCAACTTCCGCGACGAGGATGCGGCCGAGCTGGTGCCGGCGCTGAAGCTGATGCGCACGCGCCACCTGGTGCTGGTGGCGAGCCTGCGCGAGCGGGTGCTGCGCGAGATCGCGGGCCAGCCGCTGGGGGTGGCCGAACGGGCGGTCGAGGTGGCCGGTGCGCACTGGTTCGAGCAGGCGCGGCGCGATGCCTTCCGGCGCGTGACCGGGCAGGACGCGCTGTCGGTCGACGTGGAGCCGCGCGACCTGCCGGTGGCGCTGGTGAACCGGTACCACGCGGTGAAGCGGTCGCGGCTGCTGTAGGTCGCCTCATCCATTCGCTTCATCCCCCAAGAATCCCCACTCGGGGGTGCTAGGCGCCGCAGGGGCGCTCCGCTACGATGGCCGCGCCGGTTTCCGGCCCACAACATCACATCATCCCGAGGAGAACTTCCGCATGGCCACTGCCAATCCCTCTGCCAATCCGTACCAGCCGCCGCGTGCGGCCGTTGCCGACATCGACCGAGCTTCGGGCGAGGTCCAGCCGATCAACCTGTGGTCCGCGCGTGGCCGCATCGGCCGCCTGCGCTATTTGGCCTACCTCGGTGCCAGCTACCTGCTGATGCTGCCGGTGTTCCTCGTGGCCGGCCTGATCATGGCCTTGACCAATTCGCCGTTCGTGGCGATGGCGATCTATGCCGTGGTCGGCATCGTCTACGCGGTCTGGGCCGTCATGATGATGATCCAGCGCTCGCACGACATGGGCTGGACCGGCTGGACGGTGCTGCTCGCGATCATTCCCTTTGTCGCGCTGATCTGGCTCTTCAAGGCCGGCACGCCGGGCCGCAACGAGTACGGCGCACCGCCGCCGCCGAACACCCGCGCGGTGAAGATCCTGGCCTGGGTCTTCCCGGCGTTCTTCGTGCTCGGCATCGTCGCGGCGATGGCGCTGCCGGCCTACCAGCAGTACACGATGCGCGCCAAGGCGGCACAGATCCAGGCGCAACCGCAGCAGCAGCCCTGAGATGGCGAATCGACTCACCCAGATCGCCACCCGCACCGGTGACGACGGCAGCACCGGCCTCGGCGACGGCACGCGCGTGCCGAAGGACCACCTGCGCGTGCAGGCGATGGGCGATGTCGACGAGTTGAACTCCACGCTCGGCGTGCTGCTCGCCGAGCCGCTGCCCGACGAGGTGCGCGAGCTGCTGGTCGTGATCCAGCACGAGCTGTTCAACCTCGGCGGCGAGTTGTCGATCCCCGGCTACGAGCTGCTGAAGGGCGATGCGGTGCTGCGCCTGGACGAGGCGCTGGCCCACCACAATGCCGCGCTGCCCCGGCTGAAGGAGTTCATCCTGCCGGCGGGCACGCGCAGCGCGGCGATCGCGCACGTGGGGCGCACCATCGCGCGGCGCGCCGAGCGCGCGGTGGTGGCGCTGGGGGCGCAAGAAGCGGTGCGGGCCGAGCCGCGGCAGTACCTGAACCGGCTGAGCGACCTGCTGTTCGTGCTGGCGCGCGTGCTGAACCGCGCCAACCTCGACGGGCTGGGCGGCGACGACGTGTACTGGCGCAGCGAGCGGCTGGCACGCGACGCGGACTGAGCCGCGCGGTCAGGGCGCCGCGTAGTACCCGACCGCGAACTCCGCGAGCGTCAGCTGGCCGTCGTGGTCGGCATCCAGCTTGTCGAACATCGACGCGATCACCGGCAGGCGTTCGGCTTCCTCGCGCGACAGCTTGCCGTCGCCGTTCACGTCGACGCGGGTGAACACGGCCTCCATCGCGGCCTTGTCCTTGGCCGAGGGCTCGGCCGCCGGCGTCACGGCCGAGGCCAGCAGCGCCGCGCCACCCAGCGTCAGGGCCAGCAGGCTGCTGCGAATGCGGTGCGGCGTGGTCATGGCGTGCCCCCGGGCAAGTGGATCGGACGCCGATTGCACCCGATTCGCTGCGCCAGGGCCAGTCTTCTTGCCAGGGCTTACCCGCGCTACATCTGCGTGACCGCCCTTACATGCGCAGATATGCTGCGCTTGGGTGCGGCTCAGCTGCGGCGCGCCTTGACCGCGTGGTGCAGCACGTCGAGCACCGTCAGCGAATCGTTCCAGCCGATGCAGGCGTCGGTGATGCTCTGGCCGTAGGCGAGCTGGGCCGGATCGTCCTTGCCGGCGCTGAACTTCTGCGCCCCGGCGTTCAGGTGGCTCTCGACCATCACGCCGAAGATGCGGCGGCTGCCGCCGGCGACCTGGCCGGCGATGTCGCGCGCGACGTCGATCTGGCGCTCGTGCTGCTTGCTGCTGTTGGCGTGCGAGCAGTCGACCATCAGCGACGGGTTCAGCTTCGCGGCTTCGAGGTCCTTGCAGGCCGCCTCGACGTGGACGGCGTCGTAGTTGGGCGTCTTGCCGCCGCGCAGGATCACGTGGCAGTCGGGGTTGCCGCGCGTCTCGACGATCGCGACCTGGCCGTTCTTGTGCACCGACAGGAAGTGGTGCGCGCGGGCCGCGGCCTGGATCGCGTCGGTGGCGATGCGGATGTTGCCGTCGGTGCCGTTCTTGAAGCCGATCGGCGCCGACAGGCCCGAGGCCAGTTCGCGGTGCACCTGGCTCTCGGTGGTGCGCGCGCCGATCGCGCCCCAGGAGATCAGGTCGCCGATGTACTGCGGCGAGATCACGTCGAGGAACTCGCTGCCGGCCGGCATGCCCAGTCGGTTGATCTCGGTCAGCAGCTGGCGCGCGATGCGCAGGCCCTCGTCGATGCGGTAGCTCTCGTCGAGGTAGGGGTCGTTGATCAGGCCCTTCCAGCCGACGGTGGTGCGCGGCTTCTCGAAGTAGACGCGCATCACGATCTCGAGCGTGTCGGCGTACTTCAGGCGCTGCTCGCGCAGCTTGCGGGCGTACTCGACGGCGGCGACCGGGTCGTGGATCGAGCACGGTCCCATCACGACGAGCAGGCGGTCGTCACGGCCGGCGACGATGTTCTTGATGCGCTGGCGGGTGTCGGCGATCAGCGTTTCGGCGGCCGTGCCGCGGATCGGGAAGAAGCGAACCAGGTGTTCGGGCGGGGGCAGCGGAGTCACGTCCTGGATCCTTTCGTCGTCGGTCTGGCCTGTCTTGTCGATGGGCGCATACCAACCCTCCGTGGCGCTGGCGGACTTGGCGTTCATGGGCGTGATCTCCTGCTGGGATGGGAAGGTGGAACTTCGGGAGGGCAAAAAAAAACCGCCGGGGGAGCCCGGCGGTTTGGTGAGTTCTTTGCGTTTGTGTCTTACAGCCTACGCGCTGACCTCTCCTCCGCCGGGCGGTGCGAGAACCAAAAGTAGGCAAAGAAGAAGGACGGGACGAAACGCATGGGCGCGAATGTAGCACGGCCTCCGGATCGGCCGTCAAGCTCGTTTTTTGCACAGGTGTTTGCCGTCGCGGGGAAATTGACAGCGCTGCGCGGGCGCGGGTCAATGGCGGTTTGCCGACAAGACAGGAGACAAGCATGGACCGACGACACCTGATTTCCACCAGCGCCGTGATGGGCCTGGGCGCCGTGGCCGGTTGCGCCACCGACAGCCGTGTCGGTGCGGCCGGCGGCGCGAAGACCGCGTTCGACGTGCCGCAGCCGACGCTGCCGGTGGTCGGCAGCGCCGAGCTGTTCCCGGTGCGCCGCATCTACTGCATCGGCCGCAACTACGCGGCGCATGCGCGCGAGATGGGGTCGGATCCGACCCGCGAGCCGCCGTTCTTCTTCCAGAAGCCGAGCGATGCGGTGCAGTTCGTCGCGCCCGGCAGCACCGGCGAGCACCCGTACCCGCCGCTGACGAAGAACTACCACTACGAGATCGAGCTCGTCGCGGCGCTGCACCGCGGCGGGCGCAACGTGCCGCCGGAGCAGGCGCTCGATCTCGTCTACGGCTATGCGATCGGGCTGGACATGACGCGCCGCGACCTGCAACGCGCGATGGGCGACGAGAAGAAGCCGTGGGAGATCGGCAAGAGCTTCGACCGCTCGGCACCGATCGGGCCGATCCACCGCGTGGCGCAGGTCGGGCATTTCACGCAGGGCTCGATCACGCTGAAGGTGAACGGCCAGCTCAAGCAGAACGCCGACCTGAAGCAGATGATCTGGAGCGTGGCCGAGCAGATCAGCAAGCTCTCGCAGGCCTTCGAGCTGAAGCCCGGCGACATCATCTTCAGCGGCACGCCGGAGAATGTGGGGCCGGTGGTGCCGGGGGATGTGATGCAGGGGGAGATCGCGGGCTTGCCGGTGTTGAGCGTGCGGGTGGCCTGACGGAACGAATCCCGCGGCGCGGGCACAGAGTGGGCAACGCCGCGGGCATGGCGATGGAACGTCGCGATGCAACGCAGTGCGCGGGCGTTGGCATCGCAACTACCTCATGCACCATGGCCTTCAACACCATCGAACGCAAACGCAGCAGTTCACCGGCGACCGAGCAGTCTTCGCCACCGCCCTCGCCGACCAGCGCATCGGCGCAGAAGACGGCGATATCGAATGCAAGGCACACGGTGTCCGCCCTGGTCACCGACTCGCTCACGATCGATGCGGAACGCCAGGTGCGGTTGGACGCGAAACTGGCCGAAAAAATATCAGATTACGAGGGGCAGATCGCGCAGCTGAAAACCTCTCCCCGCAAGGCCTGTGCAGAAGAGATCGCGGCGCTCCAGCAGAAGGTGGCTGCGCTGCGGCAGGGCGATCGGCGGCCCGTCTCCGTCACATTGCCTCCGCTGAGAAAATTGCCTCCCGAGAAGAAGCGATCGATGCGTACGGTTCGATGGTCACTGTCACCGCGCAGCACGTCCGACCAGATCAATGTGAGCCCCAGAGCCTCGCAGACCGCACGCTCCGAATCGAAGCGAACCAAGGATCAGCGGAGGTACTGGGCGCTGATGGAGGAGCGGAAACCGTTGGTGCAGGCACTGCACCGCATTGACAACGAACTCCTGACCTTGGCGGCGGAATTGAACCTGCCGCCACCGAAGCCGCCAGCCGTCAAGCCCCCGCTGCCCAGCGGGCGGAGCGACATGCAGCCCCCGAGCCAGCTGTGACGGCCCGGCGCTTGGCGCTTGGCGCCGCCCGTCAGGCCGTCCCGCCCACCGTCATCTTGTCGATGCGCAAGGTGGGCTGCCCCACCCCCACCGGCACGCTCTGCCCTTCCTTGCCGCACACGCCGACGCCGGTGTCGAGCTTCATGTCGTTGCCGATCATGCTGACGCGGGTCAGCGCGTCGGGGCCGTTGCCGATGATGGTGGCGCCCTTCACCGGGTACTGGATCTTGCCGTTCTCGACCCAGAAGGCTTCCGACGCGGAGAACACGAACTTGCCGCTGGTGATGTCGACCTGCCCGCCGCCGAAGTTGGTGGCGTACAGCCCGCGCTTCAGGCCGGCGATGATCTCTTCCTTGGTCTTGTCGCCGCCCAGCATGTAGGTGTTGGTCATGCGCGGCATCGGCACGGCCGCATAGCTCTCGCGGCGGCCGTTGCCGGTCGGCGCGACGCCCATCAGGCGGGCGTTCATCGAATCCTGGATGTAGCCCTTCAGGATGCCGTCCTCGATCAACACGTTGCGCTGCGTGGCATTGCCTTCGTCGTCGACGTTCAGCGAGCCGCGGCGGTCGGGCAGCGTGCCGTCGTCGAGCACGGTGACGCCCTTGGCCGCCACGCGCTGGCCGATGCGGCCGCTGAAGGCGCTGGAGCCCTTGCGGTTGAAGTCGCCCTCGAGCCCGTGGCCGATGGCCTCGTGCAGCAGCACGCCGGGCCAGCCCGGGCCGAGCACGACGCTCATCTCGCCGGCCTTGGCCGGGCGCGATTCGAGGTTGGTGAGGGCCGCCTTGACGGCATCGTTGACGTAGCTCTCGATGATGTTGTCGTGGAAGTAGCCGAGCCCGAAGCGGCCGCCGCCGCCGCCGGAGCCGACCTCGCGGCGCACCTCGCCGGCGATGGTCTGCTCGGCGATCACGGTGACCGACAGCCGCACCAGCGGCCGCACGTCGGCGGCCAGCGTGCCGTCGGCACGGGCGACCAGCACCACGTCGTATTCGGCGGCGATGCCGGCCATCACCTGCTTGATGCGCGGATCCTTGGCGCGGGCGAGCTTCTCGACGCGCTCCAGCAGCGCGACCTTCTGCGTGCTGTCGAGCGTGGCGATCGGGTCCATCGGCGCATAGAGCACGCGGCTGCCGGCGATCTTCGGCGTGCCGCCGATCTTGACCGTGCGGCTCTGGCCGGCCGCGGCGATGGTGCGCACGGTGGCGGCCGCATCGAGCAGCGCGGCCTCGGAGATGTCGTCGGAGTAGGCGAAGGCAGTCTTCTCGCCGGCCACCGCGCGCACGCCGACGCCCTGGTCGATGCCGAAGCTGCCGCTCTTCACGATGCCTTCCTCGAGGCTCCAGCCTTCGCTGCGCGTGTACTGGAAGTAGAGGTCGGCGTCGTCGATGCGGTGCGTCGCGATGGCCTGCAGGGCCTGCGAGAGCGTGGCATCGGTCAGGCCGAAGGGTTCGAGCAGCAGCGAGCGGGCAACGGCCAGTCGTTCGAGGGTGGGTTCGCGCGAGATCATGGCGGCGGCTCCTGTGGGGTGGTGGGGCATTCTAGGAGCGTGCGCACGAAAGCTTGCCGGGACGGGCTTTGGCGCTCAGGGGAATGCAGGGAACGATGAACGAGGACGGACGGAACCGTTCATCTGGCACTGTTACTCAGGGTGGGTTCCAGCTGTCGCGTGCTGGACGACCCACCCACGGCACGACAGGAGTTTCCTTGAGCACCACCCGGTTTCCACCAGCATCGCCACGGATCATCAAGAGCCCGCGCTCGCCGGAGAAGACAGCCAGCAAGAAGAGTGTGAAGAAGCTCTCCCTGGAACGCAGGAATTCCAAGGACACCGTCGTGTCTCAGATGGGTGGCTTCAAGAAGTTGGAAGTGCCACGAGGGCAGGAAGTGGTTATCACACCCGTGAGGCTGACGAAGGCGCAAAGGAAGAAGCTGGAAGAAGAGGCGGGGGGATCGGAGAACGAGGGATTGACTGTCAAAGATCTGACGCAGGATCAGATCTTGGCGCAGAAGCAGCAGTTGACACGACTGGGAATTCCTCCGTTGGACCTGCCCGCCGAAGACAAGGCTTCCCATCCTTCTCCGCGCATCTCGCAATCACCACGACCCGCCACGTCGCCACACCGCCATGGCGCGAAGAAGCCGGTGCTGGCGTCGACGCCGCGTGTCCTTCCCGATACGCCGCGCGTGGCAAGTCCAAGGAGCAAGACCCCGCGCGAGTCGCGCCGCCTCATGCCAGGCCGTTCCGAGGTTTCCACGGCGACGCGGGGTGATCCTGCCAATGCGCGTTTGGAATACCTGGATCTCAAGCTCGGCTTCAAGCGCGAGGAGGTCGACGGCCTCAAGCGCCAGTACGAGGCAGCGAAGCAAGGCCTGGGACTGCTTCAGCAGAAGAGGGACCAACTGGCGGCGAGGACCTTCCACGGCGCTCGTTCCGAACATGCTCGGGACGAAGAGGGAGCGAAGGCGAACGCTTACGAGGAGATCGACGAGATGATCGGCATCCTGCAACTGGAGGACGAACATCGCCAGCAATAGCTCACACCTCGCCGGCACCCTCGCCTTCGCGCTTGAGCCGCAGCGCCTGCTCATACAGCACATTGCGGGGTTGACCCGTCAGGCTGGCCGCCAGCGACACGGCTTGCTTGAGTGGCAATTCCGCGAGCAGTGTTTGCAGCGTCGTGGTGGCGTGCGCTTCGTCATCGCCGACGGCCTGCGCTTGCCCATGGAGCACGAGCACGAATTCGCCACGCACGCGGTTGGCGTCCGCGGCAAGCCATGCCGGCAGTTGATCGGCCGGCATCGTCGCGACGCCCTCGAACTGCTTGGTCAGCTCGCGGCACACCGTCAGCGGTCGCGCACCGCACGCGGCGGCCATCGCGGTTGCCAACGCCTCGATCCGATGCGGCGCCTCGAACAGCACCTGCGCAGTGGCACGCGCCGCCACCGCAGACAGCGCACGCTGCCGCTCCCCACCCTTCGCCGGCAGGAAGCCGACGAACTCGAAGCCGCCCGTGACGGCATCCCCCGCCACGCTCAACGCCGCCAACGCACTGCTGGCGCCCGGGAGCGGCACGCACCGGTACCCCGCCCCCTGCGCAGCAGCCACCAGCACCGCCCCCGGATCGCTCACCGCCGGCGTCCCCGCATCGCTCACATACGCCACCCGCTCACCCCGCGCCAGCCGTGCCAGCACCGCCTGCGCCGCCTCGCGCTCGTTGTGCTCGTGCACCGCGAGCAGCGGCTTGTCGAGCCCCAGGTGGCGCATCAGCTGCGCGCTGTGCCGCGTGTCCTCGCAGGCCACCGCGTCGACCAGCGACAGCACGTGGATCGCGCGCAAGGTGATGTCGGCCAGGTTGCCGATCGGCGTCGCGACCACATAGAGCGCGCCGGCGGGATACTGCTGCGCGCCCGCCGCCGCTTCGGCAGCCTTCAGCAACAACGATGAGTCCAGGGTCACGATGGTCCAGACGACGAAGGAGGTGGGAGACGACGGCGAGGCCCGGGCGCTCGCGCACCTGCTGCGTCACGGCCTCGTGCTGGTGCGGCGCAATTATCGGGTCGCGGCCGGCCCGCGCGCCCGCGGCGGCGAGGTCGACCTGATCCTGCGCGAGCGCGACGGCACGCTGGTGTTCGTCGAGGTGCGGGCCCGCGCCCGGCTCGGCCACGGCGGCGCGGCAGCAAGCGTCGGGGGCATCAAGCAACGTCGTGTCATCTTCGCGGCGCACCATTTCCTGCGCAGCTACCCGACCCTGCCGCCCTGCCGCTTCGACGTGGTGGCCATCGATGGCGAGCACCTGGAATGGCTGAAGGCGGCCTTCGATGCAGGTTGAAAGGGGTTGAGCGGGCGGTCACACCCCTCGGAACCAAGCTGGTGCACCCGTGTCATATGATCCATGCCCATGCTTGAACAACGAATCCAGCAACAATTCTTCGACAGCGCCGACCTGAAGTACGCCGCCGCCGAGATCCTCTCCCGTCCCATCGCCGATGCCGTCAGTGCCGTCGTCGGCAGCATCACCTCCGGCGGCAAGGTGCTGGCCTGCGGCAACGGCGGCTCGGCGAGCGATGCCCAACACTTCGCGGCCGAGTTCGTCGGCCGCTTCGAGCGCGAACGCCCTGGCCTCGCCGCGATCGCGCTGACCACCGACACGTCGATCCTGACGGCGATCGGCAACGACTACGATTTCAACGTGATCTTCTCGAAGCAGGTGCAGGCGCTCGGCGCCCCCGGCGACGTGCTGATCGCGATCACCACCAGCGGCAACTCCGCCAACGTGCTGGCCGCGGTCGAGGCCGCCCACGCGAAGGAGATGACCGTGATCGCCCTCACCGGCCGCGGTGGCGGCAAGATGGCGGGCGAACTCACCGAAACCGACGTGCACATCTGCGTGCCCCACGAACGCACCGCGCGCATCCAGGAAGTCCACATCCTCGCGCTGCATTGCCTGTGCGATGCGGTCGATCTGCAATTGCTGGGTGAACAGGAAAACACATGAAGTCTCTCTCGTCCCTCTCTCGCTTTTCTCCCCTCACCGTCGTCGTGGCCGCCGTCGTGGCCACCTCCAGCCTGTCCGGCTGCGCCGCCTTCTTCATCGGCGGCGCGATGGTCGGCGGCACGCTGGTCGCGACCGACCGCCGCACCTCCGGCGCCCAGATCGAAGACCAGTCCATCGAGCTGAAGGGCGGCAAGCGCCTGAGCGAGGTCACCGATCAGCAGAAATCGCGCGTCAGCATCACCAGCTACAACCGCATGGTGCTGCTGACCGGCGAGGTGCAGACCGACACCGAGAAAGCCGCCGCCGAACAGGCCGTGACGCAGCTCGAGAACGTGCGCACCGTCGTCAACGAGATCACGCTGGCCGGCAACAACACCTTCAGCCGCAGCGGCGCGAGCGATGCGCTGCTCACCAGCAAGGTCAAGGCGACGCTGATCGATGCGCGCGACGTGATGGCCAACGCGTTCAAGGTGGTCACCGAGCGCGGCACCGTCTACCTGATGGGCGTCGTCACGCAGCGCGAGGCCGACCGCGCGACCGACCTGGCGCGCAGCATCAGCGGCGTGCAGAAGGTGGTGCGGGTGTTCGAGATCGTCAGCGAAGACGAACTCGCGCGGCTGCGCCCGGCCGACCCGCCGAAGCCGGCGACGTCGTCGAACAAGCCCTGATCAGAGCAGGCCTTGACGGGCCTTACTTGAGTCGGGTGATGAGGCTGGAGGTGTCCCAGCGCTGGCCGCCGGTGGCCTGCACGTCGGCATAGAACTGGTCGACCAGCGCGGTGACCGGCAGCCGCGCGCCGTTGCGCTTGGCCTCGTCGAGCACCAGGCCCAGGTCCTTGCGCATCCAGTCGACCGCGAAGCCGAAGTCGAACTTGCCGTCGATCATCGTCGGCCCGCGGTTGTCCATCTGCCAGCTCTGCGCGGCGCCCTTGCCGATCACGCCGAGCACGGCCTTCATGTCGAGCCCGGCCTTCTGGCCGAACGCGACCGCCTCGGCCAGGCCCTGCACCAGCCCGGCGATGCAGATCTGGTTCACCATCTTGGCCAGTTGGCCGGCACCGCTCTCGCCGAGCAGCGTGACGGCCTTCGCAAACGCCATCGCGACCGGCTGGGCCTTCGCGAACGCGCCGGCCTCACCGCCGCACATCACGGTCAGCGCGCCGTTGATCGCGCCCAGGTTGCCGCCGGACACCGGCGCATCGATGAAGTGCAGGCCGAGCGGGCGGGCGGCGGCATCGAGCTCGCGCGCCACCTCGGCCGAGGCGGTGGTGTGGTCGACGAAGATCGCCCCCGGCTTCATGCCGGCGAAGGCGCCTTCGGGCCCGGTGGTCACCGCGCGCAGGTCGTCGTCGTTGCCGACGCAGGCGAACACCAGGTCGGCGCCGGCCACCGCGGCTTTCGGCGTCGCGGCGCTCGCGCCGCCATATTCCTTCACCCACTGCGCCGCCTTGGCCGCGGTGCGGTTGTAGACGGTCACGCGGTGCCCGGCGCGCGCCAGGTGCCCGGCCATCGGGTGGCCCATCACGCCCAGGCCCAGGAAGGCCACGGTCTGCGCGGCGATCGGCTCGTAGGTCTTGGTGCTCATCGCGGGCGTGTCCTCAGACGATGGTCAGGTGTTCGGTGCCGGCCGACAGGTCGCTGCTGCGCGCGCGGTTGCTGTTCAGCTTGATCTGCAGCCGCAGGTCGTTCACCGAATCGGCGTTGCGCAGCGCGTCTTCGTAGGTCACCAGGTGGTTCTCGTAGAGGTCGAACAGGCTCTGGTCGAAGGTCTGCATGCCCAGCTCGCGCGACTTCTTCATGATCTCCTTGATCTCGGAGACCTCGCCCTTGAAGATCAGCTCGGAGATCAGCGGCGTGTTCAGCATGATCTCCACCGCGGCGATCCGCCCGCGGCCTTCCTGGCGCGGCAGCAGGCGCTGCGACACCAGCGATTTCAGGTTCAGCGACAAGTCCATCAGCAGCTGGGCGCGGCGTTCTTCGGGGAAGAAGTTGATGATCCGGTCGAGCGCCTGGTTGGCGCTGTTGGCGTGCAGCGTGGCCATGCACAGGTGGCCGGTCTCGGCGAATGCCACCGCGTGCTCCATGGTCTCGCGGTCGCGGATTTCGCCCATCAGGATCACGTCGGGCGCCTGGCGCAGCGTGTTCTTCAGCGCCTGGCCCCAGCCCTCGGTGTCGAGGCCGACCTCGCGCTGCGTGACGATGCAGTTCTTGTGCGGGTGCACGAACTCGACCGGGTCTTCGATCGTGATGATGTGGCCGTACGAGTTCTCGTTGCGGAAGTCGACCATCGCCGCCAGCGAGGTGCTCTTGCCCGAGCCGGTGGCGCCGACGAAGATCACGAGACCGCGCTTGGTCATCGTCACGTCCTTCAGCACCTGCGGCAGGTTCAGGCTGTCGATGGTCGGCAGCGTCTGCGGAATCGTCCGCATCACCAGCCCGACATGGCCCTGCTGCACGAAGGCATTCACGCGGAAGCGGCCGATGCCCTGCGGCGAGATCGCGAAGTTGCACTCCTTGGTGCGCTCGAACTCGGCGGCCTGCTTGTCGTTCATCACCGAGCGCGTCAATGCCAGTGTGTGCTGGCCGGTCAGCGGCTGCGGCGACACCTTGGTGACCTTGCCGTCGACCTTGATGGCCGGCGGGAAGTCCGCGGTGAGGAACAAGTCGGACCCGTTGCGCGACACCATCAGGCGCAGCAGGTCGTTGACGAATTTCGATGCCTGGTCTCTTTCCATGATGCTTCCTCTGGCCCGTCAGGTGCTGGACAACAAGGCACTCAGCCGGGCGCTGACCTGCCGCAAACGCAATGACAAACGCCGCGACAGCGAGGCCAGCAGGGCCAGGCCGAGTCGCGGCTCGAACATGATCATCTCATCCAATCGCTGCGCATCCACCACCGCGAGGGTACACGGCGTCAGCGTGGTGCAGGCGGAGAAGCGGGCGCCCGCGTCGAGCAGCGACATCTCGCCCAGCATGTCGCCGGCCCGCGCCTCGGCCAGCCGGGCCCGCCCGCCCCAGGGCTGGATGCGGTCGACGGCCAGCGTGCCGTCGAGCACGATCAGCATGTAGTCGCCCTGCTCGTCCTGGCCGATCACTTCCTTGTTGGCCGGCACCTGCACGAACTGCAGGTACTGGCTCATGCGCTGCAGCTCGTCGGGGCTGAGTGCCGCCACGTAGCGGTCGGCGCCCCACAGCCGGGCGAACAGCGGCTCGGCCTGCTTGCGCTCGATCGGGGTGGCGCCCACCGCCGGGGCGCGCGCGGCCCAGGTGGCCAGCTCCTGCGTGTCTTCGGCGCGGTCGGCGAACTGGGTCGAGAAGAAGCCGGATTCGCTGAGGCCTGCGTCTTCCTTCGACACCGCGGGCGTGTCGTCGCCGCCGCGCTTCAGGCGATCAAAGAGTCGTTTCACGCGGCACCTGGGGGCGGATCAGCCGGGGAAGTTTTCGGGGAACTTCGCCTTCGAGCGCGCTTCGGCCGGCGAGATGATGTTGCGGCGAACCAGGTCCGACAGGTTCTGGTCGAGCGTCTGCATGCCCACGGTGTTGCCGGTCTGGATCGATGAATACATCTGCGCGATCTTGTTCTCGCGGATCAGGTTGCGGATGGCCGCGGTGCCCAGCATGATCTCGTGCGCCGCGGCGCGGCCGCTGCCGTCCTTCAGCTTGCACAGCGTCTGCGAGATCACGCCGATCAGCGATTCCGACAGCATCGAACGCACCATTTCCTTCTCGGCGGCCGGGAACACGTCGACCACGCGGTCGATGGTCTTGGCGGCCGAGCTGGTGTGCAGCGTGCCGAACACCAGGTGGCCCGTCTCGGCGGCGGTCAGCGCGAGGCGGATGGTTTCCAGGTCGCGCATTTCGCCGACCAGGATGCAGTCCGGGTCTTCGCGCAGCGCCGAGCGCAGCGCGTTCGCGAAGCTCAGCGTGTGCGGGCCGACCTCGCGCTGGTTGACCAGGCACTTCTTGGATTCGTGCACGAACTCGATCGGGTCTTCGACCGTCAGCACGTGGCCGTACTCGTTTTCGTTCAGGTGGTTGACCATCGCGGCCAGCGTGGTCGATTTGCCCGAGCCGGTCGGGCCGGTGACGAGCACCAGGCCGCGCGGCTTCAGCGCGAGCTCGGCGAACACCTTGGGCGTGTTGAGCTGCTCGAGCGTCAGGATCTTCGACGGAATGGTCCGGAACACGGCGCCGGCGCCGCGGTTCTGGTTGAAGGCGTTGACCCGGAAGCGAGCCAGGCCCTGGATCTCGAACGAGAAGTCGCACTCGAGCGTTTCTTCGTAGTTCTTGCGCTGCGAGTCGTTCATGATGTCGTAGACCATCTCGTGCACCTGCTTGTGCTCGAGCGGGTCGACATTGATGCGGCGCACATCGCCGTGCACGCGGATCATCGGCGGCAGCCCTGCCGACAAGTGAAGGTCGGAGGCCTTGTTCTTGACCGAGAACGCGAGCAGTTGGGTGATGTCCATGGGGTGCTTGTAAGAGGTTGTGAGCGGCCACCTCGTCGGCGCGGCTCGCTGCGCCGCCTTTCCCGGGTGTCCCTGGTGGCTTGGGATAGGCTCGGGGAATTATGGCGACGATTGCTTCGAACATACAACAAGTGCACCAACGCATCACGCAGGCGTGTGTGCTCTCACAACGCCCCGTGCGAAGCGTCACGCTGCTGAGTGTTACCAAAACCTTCGGGCCGCAGGCCGTGCGCGAGGCCTTTGCCGCCGGCGAACGCCGCTTCGGCGAGAACTACGTGCAGGAGGGCGTCGACAAGATCGCCGCGCTGGCCGAGCTGCGCAGCGAGATCGAATGGCACCTGATCGGCCCGTTGCAGAGCAACAAGACGCGCGTCGTCGCCGAGCAGTTCGACTGGGTGCACACGGTCGACCGGCTGAAGATCGCGCAGCGCCTGGCCGAGCAGCGGCCTGCCCATCTGGCACCGCTGCAGCTGTGCCTGCAGGTCAACATCAGCGGCGAGGCGAGCAAGAGCGGGCTGGCGCCGGGCGAGGTGGCCGAGGTGGCGCGCGAGGTGGCCGGCCTGCCGGGGGTGCGGCTGCGCGGGCTGATGGCGATTCCGGAGCCGGCGGCTGACCCCGAGGCGCAGCGCGTACCGCACCGGGCGCTGCGGCAACTGCTGGAGCAACTGAACGCCGGCGGCCTCACGCTCGACACCTTGTCGATGGGCATGTCGACCGACCTCGACGCGGCGATCGCCGAGGGCGCGACGATGGTGCGCGTCGGCAGCGCAATATTCGGCGGTCGCTGAACAGGCGTCAGATCGGTAGCGCGGTGGTGTTCTTCACCTCCTCCATCACCGCATACGTGTGCGTCTCCCGCACCCCCGGCAGGCTCCAGATCACCGAGCCGATCAGCTCGCGGTACGAGCCCATGTCGGCCACGCGCGTCTTGATCAAGTAGTCGAAGCCGCCCGCCACCAGGTGGCATTCGAGGATCTCCGGGCGCACCTGCACCGCCGCCTTGAAGGCCTTCATGACGTCCGGCGTCGTGCGGTCGAGCACCACCTCGATGAAGACCATCATTCCCGCGCCGAGCTTGTCGGGGTTCAATCGCGCCTCGTAGCCGAGGATGAAGCCGTCGCGCGTCAGCCGCTTCACCCGCTCCAGCACGGCGGTCGGCGACAGGTGCACCGTCTCGGCGAGCTTCAGGTTCGAGATGCGCCCGTCCTGCTGCAGCGCGCCCAGGATGCGGGCATCGATCTTGTCGAGCGTGGCAGGCAGGCTGTGATTGCTTTTCATGGTGAATGAATTCGAGGGCTGGCTTTTTGTCGGTGATTAATTCATGTAATCAGCAGATACGCTAGTAGAACTAACACCAATGGTGACCCAAGATGATTTTTTTGCCGCCGGCTCGCGCCCGCCTGCCCTACCCGTACCGCGCTGAACTGGAGTTGTTAGCAAGCCTGACGCCACCCCTCGCGCAGGCGCTGGACTGGGCGGCGGTGCAGCAGGCGGCCCGCCCCTGGGTGCAGGCGGTGCGCGACAAGCCGGCACCGTTCTGGGCGATGGAGTCGCTGCTGCGGGAATACCCGATTTCCAGCGCCGAGGGGTTGGCGCTGATGCGGCTGGCCGAGGCGCTGCTGCGCGTGCCCGACGCCGAGACCGCGATCGCGCTGACGGCCGACCAGCTCGGCAAGGCGGAATTCGATGCGTCGTCGGGCGGGCCGCACCAGATGCTGGCGAGCCTGTCGGCCAGCGCGATCTCGCTGTCGAAGAAATTCCTGCCGCAGGCCGACGCCGATGCCGGGCTGTTCAAGCGCCTCGGCGCGCAGACGGTGGTGGCCGCGACGGTGCGCGCGATCCAGCTGCTCGGCCGGCAGTTCGTGCTCGGCCGCGACATCGCCGAGGCGATGGGCGAGGCGGCCGCCGCCCGCAAGCAGCACGCCGGGCTGCGCTTCAGCTACGACATGCTCGGCGAGGGCGCGCGCACCGAGGCCGATGCGCGCCGCTACCTGGCGTCGTACGCGAAGGCGATCGAGGCGATCGGCGGGGGCCGCGTCGCCGCCGGGCCGGAAGCGGCCGACGGCATCTCGATCAAGCTCAGCGCGCTGTTCTCGCGCTATGAAGACGCGCAGCGCGAGCGGGTCGGCGCCGAGCTGCTGCCCCGCGTGTGGCAGCTGATCGAGCAGGCCGCGCGCGCCAACATCAACCTGACGATCGACGCCGAAGAGAGCGACCGCCTGGAACTCTCGCTCGACGTGCTGGAGGCGCTGGCCGAGCGCATCGCGCAGCAGTTCCCGCAATGGCGCGGCTTCGGCCTCGCGGTGCAGGCCTACCAGACGCGGGCGCTGCAGGTGGTCGACGAGGTCGCGCGCATCGCCCGCCGGCACGGCCTGAAGTTCATGGTGCGGCTGGTCAAGGGCGCCTACTGGGATGGCGAGATCAAGCGCGCGCAGGAGCTGGGCCTGGCCGGCTACCCGGTGTTCACGCACAAGCACCACACCGACATCTCGTACCTCGCCTGCGCCCGCGCGCTGATCGGGCATGCGGACGTCATCTACCCGCAGTTCGCGACCCACAACGCCGGCACCATCGCGGCGATCCTGCAGATGGCGCGGGCGGCCGGTGCGCCGTTCGAGATGCAACGGCTGCACGGGATGGGCGAGGGCGTCTATCGAGAAGTCATGCGCGATGCCGGCATCCCGGTGCGCGTCTACGCCCCGGTCGGCGAGCACCGCGACCTGCTGGCCTACCTGGTGCGCCGGCTGCTGGAGAACGGCGCCAATTCGTCGTTCGTGCACCAGCTGTCGGACGACGAGGTACCGGTTGAGCAGTTGCTCGCGTCGCCGCTGGTGCCGGCGGCCGCGATCGGCCAGCCGCTGCCGCGCGCGCTGTATGGCGACGGCGCGCGCGTCAACTCGCGCGGCGCCGACCTGGCCTGCCTCGAGGAGCGGGCGCCGCTGGACGCGGCCGTGACCGCGACCGTCGTCGAGCCGGTGCGCGAATCCGCCGTGGCCGACGTGGCCGATGCGATGGCGCGGCTGCACGCCGGCTTCGAGGCCTGGAACGCCGTGCCGCTGGCAGAACGCGCCGCCGTGCTGCGCCGTGCCGCCGATGCGCTCGAGGCCCGCCTGCCCGAGTTCTGCGGCCTGCTCGTCAAGGAAGCGCACAAGACGCTGGGCGACTGCGTGGCCGAGGTGCGCGAGGCGGTCGACTTCTGCCGCTACTACGCCGACCAGGCCGAGGCGCGGCTGGCCCCGCAGACCCTTCCCGGCCCGACCGGCGAGAGCAACGCACTGCAGCTGCACGGCCGCGGCGTGTTCGTCTGCATCAGCCCGTGGAACTTCCCGCTCGCGATCTTCGCCGGCCAGGTGGTGGCCGCGCTGGTGGCCGGCAACGCGGTGGCGGCCAAGCCGGCCGAGCAGACGCCTGCTGTCGCGCAGCGCTTGGTCGCGCTGCTGCACGTTGCCGGCGTGCCGCGCGACGCGCTCGCGATGCTGCACGGCCCCGGCGAGACGGTCGGCGCGGCGCTGGTCGCCGACGCACGCACCGCCGGCGTGTGCTTCACCGGCTCGACCGCGGTCGCGAGGATCATCAACCGCACGCTCGCGGCGAAGGACGGCCCGATCGTGCCGCTGATCGCCGAGACCGGCGGCATCAACGCGATGCTGGTCGACAGCACCGCGCTGCCGGAGCAGGTGGTCGACGCCGTCGTGCAGAGCGCGTTCCGTTCGGCCGGCCAGCGCTGCTCGGCGCTGCGGCTGCTGTGCGTGCACGAGGGCGTGGCCGACGGCGTGATCGAGATGGTGCGCGGCGCGCTGGCCGAGCTGCGCGTCGACGACCCCGCGCTGCTCTCCACCGACGTCGGGCCCGTGATCGACGACGAGGCCTTTCTCGGCATCCGCGGCCACGTCGAGCGGCTGCGCGGCAGCGCGGCGCTGATCGGCGAGGCGCCGGTGGCCTCGGCCTTCCCGCGCCTGGTCGCACCGGTCGCGTTCGAACTGCCGCGCGTCGCCGACGTGCGGCAGGAGATCTTCGGCCCGGTGCTGCACGTGGTGCGCTGGCGCGGCGACGCGGCCGACGTGATCGCGCAGGTCAACGCGCTCGGCTACGGGCTGACGCTGGGCATCCAGACGCGCGTCGACAGCCGCGCGCTGCGGCTGGCGCAGGCGGCGCGCATTGGCAACGTCTACGTCAACCGCAACATGATCGGTGCGGTGGTCGGCGTGCAGCCGTTCGGCGGCGAGGGGCTGAGCGGCACCGGCCCGAAGGCCGGCGGGCCGCACTACCTCTACCGCTTCTGCGCCGAGCAGACGCTGACGATCAACACCGCGGCGGCCGGCGGCAACGCGGCCTTGCTGGCCGGGGGCCACTGAAATCCTGGACAAATGACCCGGTCAAGGCGACCGGCAGCACGTCGAAATGCCTGACACGGCCCCCGCTTCGGGCGCCGTTCCAGGTGTTGCCGAGGTGTTGCGATGAAGTCGATCAAGTCCGTGTTGTTGCTGTTCCTGGCCGTGTTCGTGGTGGCGATGCTGGTGCTGCATGCCAGTGCCCGCTGGAGCAGCGAGCGCATGCAGGCGCAGGCGCGCCAGGTGTTCGTCGCGAAGGACGTGACCGCCGACGTGCTGCCGCCGCCGATGTACCTGATCGAGGCGCGGCTGGTGCTGTCGCAGGCGCTCGAAGGGACGCTGGCGCCGGCCGACGCGGGCCGCGGTTTCGACGCGCTCTTCGACGCCTATGGCGCCCGCGTCGAGTACTGGCGTACCCATCCGCCCTACGGACTGGAGCGCGAGCTGCTCGGCGAACAGCACGAGGCGGCGCAGCGCTTCTTCCAGGCGGCCCGCGCCCAGGTGCTGCAGCCGCTGCGCGACGGGCGCATCGACGCGGCACGCGCCGCGCTGCCGGCGGTGCAGGCCCACTACGAGGCGCACCGGCGCGGCGTCGACCGCACCGTCGAGCGTTCGAACGCGTTCGCCGAAGAGAACATCGCCGGCTTCGACGGCATCGTCGCGACCAACGACCGCACGGCCCTCGCGGTGCTGGGCGGCGCGCTGCTCACCAGCGCCGCACTGTTCGCGCTGGTGTGGTGGCGCCTGCAGCGCGACGTGGCGCGGCCGCTGCAGCAGGCGAGCGGCGCGGCCGCGCGCATCGCCACCGGCGACCTGTGCAGCGAGATCCGCGTCAGCGGGCGCGACGAAGCGGCCGACGTGCTGCGCGCGCTGGTCGACATGCAGGCCGGCCTGCGGCGCGTGGTCGGCGAGGTGCGCGAAGGGGCCGACGGCATCGCCACGGCGAGCGCGCAGATCGCGCAGGGCAACATGGATCTGTCGGACCGCACCGAGCAGCAGGCCGCCAACCTGCAGCAGACCGCGGCCGCGCTGCACCAGATCGACACCAGCGTGCGCGGAAATGCCGAAAGCGCGCGGCTCGCCGACAGCGCGGCCGCCGAGGCCTCGCAGGTGGCCGATCACGGCGGCACGGTGGTCACCCAGGTGGTCGCGACGATGAACGAGATCGGGCAGGCGGCCGAGCGCATCGGCACCATCGTCGGCGTGATCGACGGCATCGCGCTGCAGACCAACATCCTCGCGCTGAATGCGGCGGTCGAGGCGGCTCGATCGGGCGAGCACGGCCGCGGCTTCTCGGTGGTGGCCAGCGAGGTGCGGTCGCTGTCGCAACGCTGCGCCGAGGCGGCGCGGCAGATCCGCGGCCTGGTTGCCGAGAGCACGCAGCGCATCGAGCAAGGGCACCGCCTGGCCGACGAGGCCGGCACGACGATGCAGCGCGTGGTGCGCCAGTTCGCGCAGGTGTCGTCGCTGATCCGCGAGATCAGCGGTGCCTCGCACCAGCAGACGCAAGGCGTCGGCCAGGTCAACGATGCGGTGCAGCAGCTCGACGGCGTCACGCAGCAGAATGCCGCGCTGGTCGAGGAATCGGCCGCCGCGGCGGGCAGCCTCAGCGCGCAGGCGCAGCGGCTGGCCGGCGCGATGTCGGTGTTCCGGCTCGAGGCCGGCGCCGCCTGAACAGGCCGCGCCGGTTCTCCTTCGTCGCGTTTACTGCTTGACGGCTTCGATCTGGATCAGCAGGCGGATGTTGTCCGGCAGGCCGTACTGCAGGCCGTAGCTGACGCCCCACTGGCTGCGCTGGATCGTCGTCTCGAAGTCGCCGCCGCAGACCTCGCGCTTGAGCATCGGGTTGTCGTAGCAGTTGAAGTTCGCGGCCGTCAGCGTGACCGGCTGGGTCTTGCCGTTCATCGTCAGCGTGCCGGCGACCGAGGTCACCTTGCCGGCGCCGTCGAAGGCGAACTTGTCGCCGACGAACTTGGCGGTCGGGGCCTCGGCGGCGTTGAAGAAGTCCTTGCCCTTCAGGTGTGTGTCGAGCGCCGGCACGCCGGTGCTGACCGAGGTCATGTCGAAGGTCACCTCGGCACGGCCGCTCTTGCCGGCCTTGTCGAACGAGACGGTGCCTTCCTTCTTGTCGAAGCGGCCGCGCAGCGTGCTGGTGTTGAAGTGCTTCGCCTCGAAGGTCACGAAGGTGTGGGTCGGGTCGACCGCGTAGGTCGCGGCTTCGGCGTGGGCGAGGCCGGCAGCGGCGAGGGCGGCGGCGGCGAGGAGGGTCTTGGTCAGCATGGGAGAGGTCCTGGTGAGGTGGGTGAAGTACAGCAGAAGGGGAACGGGGTGAATCAGAGGGCGCCCACGCCGGTCAGCGCGAGCTTGAACTTGACGGTGACGTCGTTGGCTACCATCGAGGTGTCCTTCCAGTCGCCGTCGCCGATCTTGAAATCGAGGCGCTTGATCACGAAGCTGCCGGTCGCGGTGGTGTTGCCGCCGGCCTGCGCCAGCACCACCGGCACCACCACGTCGTGGCTCGCGCCCTTGATCGCCAGCTTGCCGGCCACGTCGAACTTGCCCGGGCCGGTGGCCTTGACCGTGGTCGACTGGAAGGTGGCCTGCGGGAACGACTTGGTGTTGAACCAGTCCGGCTTGGCGACTTCGGTCTCGGTCTCGGCGGTGCCGAGCGAGACGCTCGCCAGGTCGATCGTGAAGCCGATCTTCGCGGCCTCGGGCTTCTTCGGGTCGAACGCGACCTGCGCGTCGAACTTGCGGAACTTGCCGTCGACCGGCACGCCCATCTGCTTGCTGGTGAAGGCGATCTCGCTCTGCGCCGGCACCACCTTCTGCTGCGCCTGGGCGCAGGCAGGGAAGGCGAACGCGGCAGCGAGGGCGAAGCTGGCGACGGTGAGGTAGGTTTTCATTCGAAGGTCTCCCGGTGAAAGTGAGGGGTCAGCGCGAACCGCCGGGCAGCATGCGGGCGAGCAGGCCGTCGCGGTCGATGATCTGGTGCTTCAGTGCCGCGGCGATGTGCAGCAGCACCAGCGCGGCCAGGCCGTAGGCGAGCAGCGCATGGACTTGCTTGGCGGTCTCGGCCAGCGCCTTGTCGGCCGGCACGAAATCCGGCAGCGGCAGCAGCCCGAACACGACGATCGGGAAGCCGGCCGCCGAGCTGTACGCCCAGCCGGCCAGCGGTACCGCGAAGAACAGCCCGTACAGCAGCCCGTGCGTCCAGTGCGAGGCGCGCTGCTGCCAGGCCGGTGCCGGCAGGTCGGCCGGCGGGCGGTGCGTCAGGCGCCACAGCAGGCGCAGCGCCGACAGCGCGAGGATCGTCACGCCGGACCACTTGTGCCAGTTGAAGAGCTTCAGACGCTGCGGCGAGAACGGCAGGCCGCTCATGTACAGCCCGACGCAGAACGTGGCGACGATGGCCAGCCCCAGCAGCCAGTGGAAGCTGATGGCAACGGCGTCGTAGCGTGAAGGCGGAGCGCGCATGGAAGACCTTGAAACAGTTTGAAGCACTTGGGCAGGCGGAGCTGCGGGTGTGAAGTGCGACTTTAAGAGCAGGTCAAGGTGACGAAGTTCACCCGGCTTGTCGCAACCATTCAAAAAAATGCAGCGAGCAGCCCCGCGCAAACCCTGTGCGGACTTTCCCGCGAACCGGCCACGGCGGCATTCACCGGCGCAAAGACCCCTCTTAGACTGCGCCGGCTGTTCGATGGGTCGATCCAGGTTCAACCCATTGAACGGTATCTCTCCTCGGAGTCCCCCGGAGCCCCCTCCATCCACTGCGCCGCGTCGCTGTCCAACGCATGCTGCAAGAAGCCCGACATCCCCGCGCTCCCGCGACCAAGCCGGCCCTGGTGCCGGCCGTCACGCGGGCCGCCGCGTTGCTGGACCTGCTGGCGCAGCAGCGCGAGGCGATGAGCCTGGCGCGGCTGTCGGCCAGCCTCGGCCTGCCGAAGAGCAGCGTGCACGGGCTGTGCAACACGCTGAGCGCGCTGGGCTACCTGCGCCGCGAGGACGACGGCTGCTTCTTCATCGGCCCGCGCGTGATGGGCCTGGC
Source organism: Rhizobacter sp. P3_C12 (assembly GCF_056402735.1). Lineage (NCBI taxonomy): Bacteria > Pseudomonadati > Pseudomonadota > Betaproteobacteria > Burkholderiales > Sphaerotilaceae > Rhizobacter > Rhizobacter sp. P3_C12. The sequence goes on along the minus strand of NZ_JBFUGW010000051.1, from coordinate 6,484 downwards.
GCATGCGTTCGTCGCCCACACCAGCCCGGCGCAGGAATTCACCGCGCTGTGGGCCGAGGCCGGTGCGGCGCCGTCCGAGACGGTGATCCTGTCGGTGCTCGATGGCGCCGACGTGGTCTACGTCGCCGCCCGCAACGGCGTGCGCCCGCTCGGCCTCGCGTTCACCGTCGGCATGCGCCTGCCGGCGCACCGCGCGGCCACCGGCAAGGCGATGCTCGCGTGGCTGGACGAGGCCCGGCTGCTCGGCCACTTTCCGCAGGATCGGCTGCCGGGCTTCATGAACCGCGCGCCGATCGAGCGCGGCGCGCTGCTCGACGAGCTGGCCGCGATCCGCCGCCGCGGCTACAGCACCGACGACGAGAGCGTGCGCGAGGGCGTGTACTGCTTCGGCGCGCCGGTGTTCGACGCGTCGGGCCAGGCGGTCGCCGGCGTCGGCGTGTGCCTGCAGAAGGCGATGCTCGACCCGCAGGTCGCCGCGCAGCAGAGCGAGACCGTGATGCGCGTCGCGCGCGAGCTGACGCAGCGCCTGGGCGGCAGCATGGCCGTGCCGCACGAAGCGAATCCATGAGGTCGACAGCCATGAGCACCACAGACACCATCCTCGAGACCCGCGCGCTGACGAAGGAGTTCAAGGGCTTCGTCGCGGTGAACCAGGTCGACCTGAAGGTCCGGCGCGGCCACATCCATGCGCTGATCGGCCCGAACGGCGCCGGCAAGACGACCTGCTTCAACCTGCTGACCAAGTTCCTGACGCCCACGCGCGGGCAGATCCTCTTCAACGGCGCCGACATCACGCGCGAGAAGCCGGCGCAGATCGCGCGGCGCGGCGTGATCCGCTCGTTCCAGATCTCGGCGGTGTTCCCGCACCTGAGCGTGCTCGAGAACGTGCGCGTCGCGCTGCAGCGCAAGCTCGGCACCTCGTTCCACTTCTGGAAATCGGAGCGCTCGCTGCATGGGCTGAACGACCGCGCCCGCGCGCTGCTGGCCGAGGTCGACCTCGCCGGCTATGCCGACACGCCGACCGTCGAGCTGAGCTACGGCCGCAAGCGCGCGCTCGAGATCGCGACCACGCTCGCGATGGAGCCCGAGCTGATGCTGCTCGACGAGCCGACCCAGGGCATGGGGCTGGAGGACGTCGACCGCATCCGCCAGCTGATCAAGAAGGTGTCGGCGAACCGCACCATCCTGATGGTGGAGCACAACATGAGCGTGGTCTCGAGCATCGCCGACACCATCACGGTGCTGCAACGCGGCGCGACGCTGGCCGAGGGGCCGTACGCCGAGGTCTCGAAGAACCCGGCGGTCGTCGAGGCCTACATGGGCACCGCCAACGTCGAACTGCAGGGCGCGCACTGACATGGCCGATCGATTTCTCGAAGTCCGCGGGCTGCAGGCCTGGTACGGCGAATCGCATGTGCTGCACGGCGTGGACTTCCACGTCGACGAAGGCGAAGTGGTGACGCTGCTCGGGCGCAACGGCGCCGGCCGCACCAGCACGCTGCGCGCCATCATGGGGCTGACCGGCAGCCGCAAGGGCTCGATCCGCATCCGCGGCCAGGAGGCCATCGCGATGCCCACGCACCGCATCGCGCGGCTCGGCATCGGCTACTGCCCGGAGGAGCGCGGCATCTTCTCGAGCCTGTCGGCCGAGGAGAACCTGCTGCTGCCGCCGAAGCTGGCCGACGGCGGCATGGCGATCGACGAAATCTACGCGATGTTCCCGAACCTGAAGGAGCGCGCCGGCAGCCAGGGCACACGGCTGTCGGGCGGCGAGCAGCAGATGCTGGCCGTCGCGCGCATCCTGCGCACCGGAGCCAAGCTGCTGCTGCTCGACGAGATCTCCGAGGGCCTGGCCCCGGTCATCGTGCAGAAGCTGGCCGAGATGGTGGTGCTGCTGCGCCGCCAGGGCTACACGATCGTGATGGTGGAGCAGAACTTCCGCTTCGCCGCGCCGCTGGCCGACCGCTTCCTCGTGATGGAGCACGGCCAGATCATTCAAGAGTTCACCCAGGCCCAGCTGCCTGACCGCCTGACCCAGCTCCACGAGTACCTGGGCGTCTGACTCTCTCAAGCCTGATCCTTTCAATCCTGATTCCGAAGATCCACCCCACAAGGAGACCTCCATGAAACTGAGCCACATCGCCGCCGCCTGCTCGCTCGCCGCCACCGCCGCCCTCGCCCCTGCCCACGCGCAGGTCTCCGGCGACGTGATCCGCATCGGCTTCATCACCGATATGTCGGGGCTGTACTCCGACATCGACGGCCCGGCCGGCGTCGAGGCCATCAGGATGGCGATCGCCGATGCGGGCGGCGCGATCAACGGCAAGAAGATCGAGCTGGTCGTCGCCGATCACCAGAACAAGGCCGACGTGGCCGCCGCCAAGGCCCGCGAGTGGTTCGACACGCAGGGCGTCGACATGCTGATCGGCGGCACCAACTCCGGCACCAGCCTCGCGATGTCCAAGGTGGCGCTCGAGAAGAAGAAGCCGTTCATCGCGGTGGGCGCCGGCAGCTCGGCGCTGACCAACGAGCAGTGCAGCCCGTACACCATCCACTGGGCCTACGACACGATGGCGCTGGCCAAGGGCACCGGCGGCGCCGTGGTGCGTGCCGGCGGCAAGAGCTGGTACTTCCTGACGGCCGACTATGCGTTCGGCCAGGCGCTGCAGAACGACACCACCAATGTCGTGAAGGCGGCCGGCGGCTCGGTCACCGGCCAGGTCAAGCACCCGCTGTCGGCCAGCGACTTCTCGTCGTTCCTGCTGCAGGCGCAGTCGAGCAAGGCGCAGATCCTGGGCCTCGCGAATGCCGGCGGCGACACCATCAACGCGATCAAGGCGGCCAACGAGTTCGGCGTCACGAAGACGATGAAGCTCGCCGGGCTGCTGGTGTTCATCAACGACATCCACTCGCTGGGCCTGAAGACGACGCAGGGCATGTACCTGACCGACAGCTGGTACTGGAACAAGGATGCCGAGACGCGCGCCTGGAGCCGCAAGTTCTTCGAGAAGGTCAAGCGCATGCCGTCGTCGCTGCAGGCGGCCGACTACTCGGTGACCGCGAACTACCTGGCGGCCGTCAAGGCGACCGGCACCGACGATGGCGACAAGGTGCTCGCGCAGCTGCACAAGGCCAAGGTCAACGACATGTTCGCGAAGAACGGCACGGTGCGCGAGGACGGCCGCATGGTGCACGACATGTACCTGATGCAGGTCAAGACGCCGGACAAGTCGACCGAGCCGTGGGACTACTACAACGTGGTCGAGACGATCAAGGGCGATGCGGCGTTCACGACCAAGGCCGAGAGCAAGTGCGCTTCCTGGAAGTGATGTGACCCCATGACCGAAATCTTCGGCATCCCCCTGCAGGCCTTCGCCGGCCAGTTGCTGCTCGGCCTGGTCAACGGCTCGTTCTACGCGATGCTGAGCCTGGGCCTGGCGGTGATCTTCGGCCTGCTGGGCATCGTCAACTTCGCCCATGGCGCGCTCTACATGATCGGCGCCTATGTGGCCTGGTTCTCGATCGAGCGCTGGGGCCTCGGCTACTGGGGCGCGCTGGTGCTGGCGCCGGTGATCGTCGGGGCGCTCGGCGTCGTGATCGAGAGGACCTTGCTCAAGCACCTGTACAAGCTCGACCCGCTGTACGGCCTGCTGCTGACCTTCGGCCTCGCGCTGATCGCCGAGGGCGTGTTCCGCGACCAGTTCGGCGTCTCCGGCCAGCAGGTCAACGTGCCCGACGCGCTGCAGGGCGCGACCAACCTCGGCTTCATGGTGCTGCCGAACTACCGCGCGTGGGTCGTCGTCGCGTCGCTCACGGTGTGCCTGGGCACCTGGTTCCTGATCGAGAAGACGCGGCTCGGCGCCACGCTGCGCGCCGGCACCGAGAACCCGGCGCTGGTGCAGGCCTTCGGCATCAACGTGCCGCGCATGGTGATGCTCACCTACGCCGGCGGGGCGGCACTGGCGGCGCTGGCCGGCGTGCTGGCTGCGCCGGTGATCCAGGTCACGCCGCTGATGGGCAGCAACCTGATCATCGTCGTGTTCGCGGTGGTCGTGATCGGCGGCATGGGGTCCATCCTCGGCTCGATCCTGACCGGGCTGATGCTCGGCCTGGTCGAGGGGCTGACCAAGGTGTTCTACCCCGAGGCCTCGAACATCGTGGTGTTCGTGATCATGGCCATCGTGCTGGTGATCCGGCCGGCCGGGCTGTTCGGCAAGGAGAAGTGAGCGTGGTGTCCACACCGAACAAGAACGACGCCTTCCAGCGCAAGTCGCTGATCGCCTGGGGCGCGCTGCTGGCGCTGCTGGTGGCCGCGCCCTTCATCGGCATCTACCCGGTGTTCATGATGAAGGCGCTGTGCTTCGCGATCTTCGCGTGCGCCTTCAACCTGCTGCTGGGCTTCACCGGGCTGCTGTCGTTCGGGCATGCGGCCTTCATGGGCTCGGCGGCCTACATCACCGGCTGGCTGGTGCGCAGCGCCGGCTGGACGCCCGAGCTCGGCATCATCGCCGGCACGCTGGTGGCCGCGGCGCTCGGGCTGGTGGTGGGCCTGATCGCGATCCGCCGCCAGGGCATCTACTTCGCGATGATCACGCTCGCGATGGCGCAGATGATCTATTTCGTCTGCCTGCAGGCGCCGTTCACCGGCGGCGAAGACGGCCTGCAGGGCGTGCCGCGCGGCAAGCTGTTCGGCCTGATCCCGATGGCCGACGACCTGGCGATGTACTTCTTCGTGCTGGCGGTGTTCGTCGCGGTGTTCCTGCTGATCCTGCGCATCGTGCATTCGCCATACGGCCAGGTGCTGAAGGCGATCCGCGAGAACGAGCCGCGCGCGATCTCGCTCGGCTACGACGTCGACCGCTACAAGCTGCTGGCCTTCGTGCTGTCGACCGGCATCGCCGGGCTGGCCGGTGCGATGAAGACCTTCGTGCTCGGCTTCGCGACGCTGTCGGACGTGCACTGGTCGCTGTCGGGCGAGGTGATCCTGATGACGCTGCTCGGCGGCATGGGCACCTTCGCCGGGCCGGTGCTGGGTGCGTTCACGATCATCGGGCTGCAGGACTACCTGGCCGACCGCGTCGGCTCGTGGGTCACGGTGATCATCGGCGTGATCTTCGTCGTGTGCGTGATCGCGTTCCGGCGCGGCTTCGTCGGCGAGCTGATCGCGTGGCAGAAACGCAAGAGCGGCTGACCATTCCGTTCGCCCTGAGCCTGTCGAAGGGCCTGTTCGCATCGAACCAGGGCGTCGACAAGCTCAGCCCGAACGGGCTCTTCAGCGTCGCAGCGGCAGCAGGCTCTGCTTCAGCTGCCGCAGCACGAAGCTCGACTTGCTGTGCCGGATCCCCGGGATCTTGTAGAGCCGCTCGCGCAGCAGCCGTTCGTAGTCGCGCGTGTCGCTGACGGCGATGCGCACGTAGTAGTCGTAGTCGCCCGACACCAGGAAGGCCTCCAGCACCTCGGGGATCGCCTCCAGCGCGCGGCCGAACTCGAACAGCGCCTCGTCGGAGTGGCTGTCCAGCGTGACCTGCACGATCACCGTGTCGGGCAGCCCGACCTCGGCCGCGTTCACGCGCACCGAGTAGCCCTCGATCACGCCGGCCTGCTCCAGCCGCTTGATGCGGCTCCAGCACGGCGAGCTGGTCAGCCCGACCTGCGTGCCGAGCTCGCCCATGCTGATGCGGGCGTCGCGCTGCAGCGCTTCCAGGATGGCGATGTCGAACTTGTCGAGCTGCATGCTGTGACCTCTTGAGGATGCAGGAGGATTTGCCGCTGGCATCGTAACCCGCCGAACTTTCAGCAGCCTTTGCTGCGCGTCGCACGAGAAACTTCCGGGCATGAATGCGCCCCTCGCCCTCGCCTGCCTGCAACCCGCGCAGAGCCCCGCCCACATCCCCGACGGTGCCGACCTGCTGGTCGCGACGCTGCTCGCGCACGGCATCGACACCGTGTTCGGCTACCCCGGTGGCGCGGTGCTGCCGCTGTACGACGCGCTGCACCGCGAGCCGCGGCTGCACCATGTGCTGGTGCGGCACGAGCAGGCGGCGGTGCACGCCGCGCAGGGGTATGCGCGCAGCAGCGGCCGCATCGGCGTGGTGTTCGTGACCTCGGGGCCCGGCATGAGCAACACGACGACCGGGCTGCTCGATGCGCTGTGCGACTCGGTGCCGGTGCTGTGCATCAGCGGGCAGGTCGCGACGACCTCGATCGGCACCGATGCGTTCCAGGAGTGCGACGCGCTCGGCATCTCGCGGCCGGTGACGAAGTGGAACGCGCAGGTGCGCAGCGCCGCGCAGCTGGTCCCGCTGCTGCGCAAGGCGCTGAGGGTGGCCACCAGCGGGCGGCCCGGGCCGGTGCTGCTGGACCTCCCGAAGGATGTGCAGCTCGCGCCGCAGGTGCCGGTGCACGCGAGCGCATGGAAGGCCGAGCCGCGGCCGGCACGCCCGGGCGCGTCGCTGCGTCGCGCGGTCGACGCGCTGCGCGAGGC
>NZ_JBFUGW010000050.1:0-29859 GCF_056402735.1 Rhizobacter sp. P3_C12 | reverse complement strand
ACCTGGAACTGCGCCATCCGAAGGAAGCCCAGGCCGCGCTGACGCAGTACGTGCAGCGCGCCGGCAGCGGCAGCCTGGCGCCAGCGCCGGCGCCGGTCGTGCCGGGCGGCGACGATGACGACGACGACGCCCCGCCGACCGCCGACCAGGGGCTGGTGCAGGCCTACCTGCTGCTGTCGCAGGCGGCCGAGCAGCAGCGCGACTATGCCGGCGCCGAAGCCTGGCTGAAGAAGGTCGACAGCCCGCAGCGTGCGCTCGAGGTGCAGACCCGGCGCGCGTCGCTGCTGGCGCGCCAGGGCAAGGTCAAGGACGCGCGGGAGCTGATCCGCCGCGCCCCCGAGAAGACGACCGAGGATGCGCGCTCCAAGTTGCTCGCCGAGGCGCAGATCCTGCGCGACGTGAAGCAATGGAACGAGGCGAACACCGTGCTGGCCAAGGCGAACCAGCGCTTCCCGAACGATCCCGACCTGCTGTACGAGCAGTCGATGATGGCCGAGAAGCTGAACCGCATGGACGAGATGGAGCGCCTGCTGCGCCGCGTCATCGAGCTGAAGCCCGATCACCACCATGCGTACAACGCGCTGGGCTATTCGCTGGCCGAGCGCAACCAGCGCCTGCCCGAGGCGCGCGACCTGATCCGCAAGGCGCTCGACCTGGCGCCGGGCGAACCCTTCATCACCGACAGCCTGGGCTGGGTCGAGTACCGGCTGGGCAACCGCAGCGAAGCGCTGCGCCTGCTGCAGCAGGCCTACCGCTCGCGGCCGGATGTCGAGATCGCCGCCCACCTGGGCGAGGTGCTGTGGATCAGCGGCCAGCGCGACGAGGCCCGCAAGGTGCTGCGCGATGCGCGCACGCGCGACAACGCGAACGACGTGCTGAAAGAGACGCTCGCGCGCTTGCGGGTCGACCTGTGACGCTGCGTGCCCTGGCAGCGCTGCTGGCCGGCGCGGTGCTGGCTGGCTGCGCGACGCTGCAGCCGGTCACGCCGCCCGCGTCGTCCGAGAGCTTGTCGGGGCGGATGTCGGTGAAGGTCGATGCGACGCCGTCGGCCGCGGCGCGCTCGGTCAGCGCCAGCTTCGAGCTGCAGGGCACGCCGCAGGACGGCCGGCTCGACCTGTCGACGCCGCTCGGCACGACGATCGCGCAGGCCCGCTGGTCCGGGCGCCAGGCGCTGCTGACCACCGGCGGCGAGCAGCGCGCCTACCCCGACCTCGATTCRCTGACGCAGGACATGCTCGGCGAGAGCCTGCCGATCGTCGCGCTGTTCGACTGGCTGCGCGGCCGCGCCTGGGCCGGCGCGCCGAGCCGCCCGGCGGTGCCGCCGGCCGACGCCGGCTTCCAGCAACTGGGCTGGGACGTGAACCTGGCCCGCTTCGACGAAGGCTGGGTGATCGCCCAACGCGTGCAGGCGCCCGCCGTCGTCGTGCGCGCCCGCATCGACCGCCCCTGACACCGCTCCCGCCCGATGAGCCTGACCGCCTTGTACGACGTGGCCGCGCCGGCCAAGCTGAACCTGTTCCTGCACATCATCGGCCGGCGCGCCGACGGCTACCACCTGCTGCAATCGGTCTTCGTGCTGATCGACTGGGCCGACACGCTGCACCTCGAACTGCGTCGCGATGGCCGACTGGCGCGCCACGATTTGAGCGCCACGCTGCCGGCCGACGACCTGTGCCTGCGCGCGGCGCGTGCCTTGCAGGCGGCGTCGGGCACCGCGCTCGGCGCCGACATCTCGATCGACAAGCAGGTGCCCTGGGGTGCCGGCATGGGCGGCGGCAGCTCGGACGCAGCCAGCACGCTGCTGGCGCTGAACCGGCTGTGGCAGCTCGGCTGGCCGCGCGAGAAGCTGATGGCGCTCGGCCTGACGCTGGGGGCCGACGTGCCGTTCTTCCTGGCGAATTCGGAAAAGGGCAGCGCCTGGGTCGAGGGCATCGGCGAGAAACTGACCCCCCTCGACCTGCCCGCACAGTGGCTGGCGGTCGTGAAACCGGCCGCGAGCATCGAAACCCGTGGCATCTTTCTCAGCCCGCTGTTGGCTCGCAATACAGATGCTGCTATAGTCGCAGGCTTCCTTGAGGACGGCGGAATACAACGCCTTCTTGACGGGTTCGGTCGCAACGATTTGCAGCCACCTGCCGAGAGCCAGTGTTCCGAAGTGGCGCAAGCCGCCCGTCTGCTCGAGGCTCGCTTCGGCAACAGCCGCATGACGGGCTCCGGCAGTGCGGTGTTTTCGAGAGTCATGAGTAAAAGCGGTACAGCCGACGTACCCACGGCGACAATGCCGACGGACCTGCCGTCGGGTTGGGTGGGTCGGATGTGCCGAAGTYTGGTGCGGCATCCCTTGCAGGGCTGGTAGAGCCTGCAAAGCTGACGCAGAGACTGAAAAAGTTGAAGGTGGATCGCGCTCCGATGATCGCGGTCAACCGGTGTAGGGGAGTCGCCAAGTTGGTCAAGGCATCGGATTTTGATTCCGACATGCGAGGGTTCGAGTCCTTCCTCCCCTGCCAAATTCTTTGATGTGTCTTGTTTCCCGGTGCTCAGACCAGCGCACGCGGGGCTGAAACGGAAGGGTGGGTGCGCTGGACCATGAATGCGCCCCTCGCTGCGCCGATCAACGCACCCCGCAACGCACACAGCAAGAGCGTCGACGGAGGAAACGTGCTTTTCAACACCGTGCTGTTCACCGGCAATGCCAATCCCGCCCTCGCGCAGGAGATTGCATCGCATCTCGGCATCGAACTCGGCAAGGCTTCGGTCGGCCGCTTCTCCGACGGTGAAGTCGCCATCGAGATCCAGCAGAACGTCCGCGCACGCGACATCTTCGTCGTCCAGCCGACCTGCGCGCCGACGAACGAGAACCTGATGGAGCTGTGCATCATGGTCGATGCACTGAAGCGCGCCTCGGCCCGCCGCGTGACGGCCGTGATCCCCTACTTCGGCTATGCGCGGCAAGACCGCCGCCCGCGCTCGACGCGCGTGCCGATCAGCGCCAAGGTCGTCGCCAACATGCTCGAGGCCGTCGGCGTCGAGCGCCTGCTGACGATGGACCTGCACGCCGACCAGATCCAGGGCTTCTTCAACATCCCGGTCGACAACATCTACGCGTCGCCGGTGCTGCTGTCCGACCTGCAGAGCAAGCGCTATCAAGACCTCGTGGTCGTGTCGCCGGACGTCGGCGGCGTGGTGCGCGCGCGGGCGCTGGCCAAGCAGCTCGGCTGCGACCTGGCCATCATCGACAAGCGCCGCCCGAAGGCCAACGTCTCCGAGGTCATGCACGTGATCGGCGACATCGACGGCCGCAACTGCGTGATCATGGACGACATGATCGATACCGCCGGCACGCTGGTGAAGGCGGCCGAGGTGCTGAAGGAGCGCGGCGCGAAGAACGTCTATGCGTATTGCACGCACGCGGTGTTCTCCGGCCCGGCGATCGAGCGCATCAAGGGCTCGCAGCTCGACGAAGTCGTCATCACCAACACCATCCCGCTCAGCGACGAGGGCAAGACCTGCTCGAAGGTGCGTCCGCTGTCGGTGGCATTCCTGTTCGCCGAAACCATCCGCCGGATCTCCGACGGTGAATCGGTGACCTCCTTGTTCGCGGAACAGAACAGCAATTTCTGATCCGCAGACGACGGCTTGCGCTTCGGCGCCGGCCGAGTTCGCGGGGCCGCAAGGCCCCATTCGAGACACCTGGTCGCGGGTGTCTTCCAATCTTTTGGAGTCAACATGAAATTCGTCGCATTCGAGCGCAAGCTGCAGGGGACCGGAGCGAGCCGCCGCCTGCGCTTGGCTGAAAAAGTCCCCGGCATCGTCTATGGCGCCGGCACCCCTTCGATGATCGAACTCGATCACAACGCGCTGTTCCATGCGCTGAAGAAGGAAGCCTTCCACTCGTCCATCCTCGAGATGGAACTGGCCGGCAAGACCGAACAGGTGCTGCTGCGTGATTACCAGATGCACCCGTTCCGCCAGATCGTGCTGCACATCGACTTCCAACGCGTCGATGCCACCACCAAGATCGTCAAGAAGGTGCCGCTGCACTTCATCAACGAGGAAAACTCGCCGGCCGTCAAGACCGACGGTTGCCTGGTGAACCACGTCGCCACCGAACTGAAGATCCAGTGCCTGGCCTCGCAGCTGCCTGAGTTCCTGACGGTCGACCTGGCCACCCTGGTCAAGGGCCAGTCGCTGCACGTCAGCGACCTGAAGCTGGCCGACGGCATCAAGGTCGTCACCCAGGGCAAGCCGAACCCGGTCATCGCCTCGACCTCGGTGCCGGTCGAAGAAGAAGCCGCTCCGGTGGTGGTGGCCCCGGTGGCCGCCGCCCCGACCAAGGCCAAGAAGAGCGAGAAGCAGAACCGAGGCTAAGCCCTCCGGCCTGCTGCCCGCACGAAGCCCCGCCTTGGCGGGGCTTTTTGCTTTCAGCGAAGCATCGCTTTCATTTCTGCCGCCGGGTCGGCATGAGTCACATTTGAAAGCGGTTTCAGCCGTCACGTTTGAGATACGTCTCGGGCCCGCCGATGGCCTTACCGTGCAGCCCCACCACTCACCCGGGGAGCTAGCATGTCGATTTCCATCACCCACCCCTTGCGCCGCGCCGGCTGGGCCGCGCTGCTGGCGTTGGGGGCCGCATTCGGCGCCGCCCCGGCACAGGCCGCGGACGCCGACGCGGTGTGCCTGTACGAGCACGTCAACTACCAGGGCGCGTCGACCTGCAGCGGCACCAGCAGCGGCTGGATCGGCAGCGCCTGGAACGACCGCGCGTCGTCGGTCAAGGTGCGCAGCGGCTACCAGGTCGAGCTGTTCGAGCACTCGAACTACGGCGGCCGTTCGCTGAAGCTCGCCGCCGACAACGCCAACCTGGTGCCGCTGGGCTTCAACGATTTCGTCTCCTCGTACAAGCTCACGCAGACCGCGAGCTGCGGCGCCGTCGACTGGGTCGAGGGCACCGTCTACCGCAGCGTGGGCACGATCGTGCGCTACCTGCCGAACGGCAACTACTACAAGCTCGTCAACGTCACCGCGAACGGCAGCGACGCGACCAACCCGACGATCAGCACCTGGTACTGGCAACCGACCACGTGCGACGGCGGCAACAACGGCAACCCGGGCGGCCTGCCGGCCAAGGTCGCCGGTGGCTACTACCCCGACTGGAAGCCCTCGCCGCTGCGCATCCGCGACCTGCCGGCGAACTACAACCTCGTCTACCTGTTCGCCGCGCGTCCGGTCGGCGGCTCGCCCGGCACGACCGGCGCGGTCACCTGGACCGCGCCCGGCGACGGCCGCGGCGCCGCGACCAACCTGAAGGCCGACATCCAGTACGCCCGCACGACGCAGGGCCGCAAGATCATCCTGTCGGTCGGCGGTGCCGGCAACGGCATGAGCTTCCCGAACCGCGCGAAGTCGCAGACCTTCGTCAACAGCGTCGTCGGCATCGCGAACCAGCTCGGCGGCCTCGACGGCATGGACTGGAACACCTTCGAGGGCAGCCAGGCGCCCGACACCAACGAGATGATCTGGATCAGCCTGGAGCTGAAGCGCCAGATCCCGGGCTTCATCATCAGCGCGCCGCCGGCGCCGYGGAACTCGGTCGACAAGGTGTTCTGCAAGTCGATGGTGGATGCCGGCGCGATCGACTACTGCGCGCCGCAGTACTACGACGGCCCGAACCTCGCCGACCCGGCCTACGTGGTCAACAGCATCAAGGAATGGGTCGGGCTGCTCGGCGCCGAGCACGTGGTCGTCGGCTTCGGCATCAATGCCGGCGTCACGAACTACATGACGCGCCAGCAGGCGATCGACACCTGGAACCAGGTGAAGGCCAACCACCCGGCGATCCGCGGCGCATTCGACTGGGAGATCGGCACCGACGAGACGCAGGGCTGGCCGTTCGCGAATGGCGTCGCGCCCCTGGTGAAGTAGTTGAAGCAGTGAAGTAGACCTGTACCGGTCCGGCCCGCCGGGGCCCCAGCCGATAATCCGCGGATGATTCGACTGATGGTGGGCCTCGGCAACCCCGGGCCGGAATACGAAGCGACCAACCACAACGCCGGTTTCTGGTGGATCGATGCGGTCGCGCGCGAATGGAAGGCCTCGCTCACCCCCGAGCGCAGCTACTTCGGGCTGGTCGCGCGGGTGAACCGCCCCGACGGGCCGCTGTGGCTGCTGGAGCCGCAGACCTACATGAACCTGTCGGGCAAGTCGGTGGCGGCGCTGGCGCGCTTCTTCAAGATCGAGCCGCAGGAGATCCTCGTCGCGCACGACGAACTCGACCTGATGCCCGGCCAGGCCAAGTTCAAGCGCGGCGGCGGCCATGCCGGCCACAACGGGCTGCGCGACATCCATGCGCAGCTCGGCAGCGCCGACTACTGGCGGCTGCGGCTGGGCATCGGCCACCCGGGCGTGAAGGCCGAGGTGATCGACTACGTGCTGCGCAAGCCGAAGCCCGAGGCGCGCGTCGCGATCGAGGACACGATCGCGAAGACGATGGCCGCGCTCGACCTGATCGCCGCCGGCGAGATGGAGCGCGCGACGATGAAGCTGAACGCGAAGCCCCCGCGCCCGAAGCCGCCGCGGCCCGCGGCGCCCGATGCCGCTGGTGCGCCGGTGGAGAAAGCCGAATGAAGCCTGCCCTGATCGCGACGACGCTGTGGGCCGTGTCGTGGGCGATGTCGGGCACGAGCGCGGTGGCCGGGCCGACGGTGTACCGCTGCGGTCCCGACCGCAATGTCTACTCGCAACTGCCGTGCACCGATGGCGAGGCCGTCGACGCCCGCGATGGGCGCACCGCGAAGCAGCGCGCCGAGGCCGAAGCGGCGGCGCACAAGCAGGCCGAGACCGGCTCGAGGATGGAACAGGACCGGCTGGCGCGCGAAGCGGCCGTCCGACCGTCGAGTGCGATGAACCTCGCACCGGTCTCGCATGCCGCGTCGGCGCCGAAGGCCAAACCCGCCAAAAAGGCGAGCAAGTCGACGAAGGGCCCGTCCGCGAAGGACCGTCAGAACGACGACGAGGTGCGGATCATCGTGCCTACCGCCAAGGGCAAGCCGACGAAGTGATCAGGTGACGATCAGCCGGCGGCCTGCGCCTGCAGCCGCCGGTACTTGTCCCACAGGCTTTCCTGCGTCTCGACATGCTCCGGGTTGACCGGAATGCAGGCGACCGGGCAGACCTGCACGCACTGCGGCTCGTTGAAGTGGCCGACGCATTCGGTGCACTTGCCCGGGTCGATCACGTAGTACTCCGCGCCCATCGAGATCGCCTGGTTCGGGCACTCGGGCTCGCACACATCGCAGTTGATGCAGTCGTCGGTGATCATCAAGGCCATGGCACGGGTCCCGCGAGAGCTCAGGCGTCGGGTTTGACGCGCTGCTGGAGTCGGTTGAGCACCGAGGGTGACACGAACTTCGAGACATCACCGCCCAAAGTGGCAATCTCGCGCACGAAAGTGCCGGAAACGAACTGGTAGTGGTCGCTGGGCGTCAGGAACACCGTCTCCACGTCGGGCATCAGCTGGCGGTTCATGCCGGCCATCTGGAACTCGTACTCGAAGTCGCTGACGGCGCGCAGCCCGCGCACCACCACCTTGCCGCCATGCGAGACGACGAAGTCGCGCAGCAGGCCGCGGAACGCGATCACCTCGATGTTCGGGTGCTTGGCGGCCAGCTCCTGCGCGATCTCGAGCCGCTCGTCGAGCGTGAACATCGTGCGCTTGTGGTGGCCGGCCGCCACGGCGACGATCAGCCGCTCGAACAGGCGCGCCGCGCGCCGCATCAGGTCTTCGTGCCCGAGGGTCATCGGGTCGAAGGTGCCGGGGTACACGGCGGTGAGGCGGGTCACAGAGGTCAAGACAGGCTCCTTCGGATCGGGCTCACACGGTTTCCACGGGCGTTTGCGGCGCAGTGTAGCTGCGGCGCAGCAAATGGAAATGCACCGCGCCGGCGCGGCCGTGTCGCTGCAGCACCAGGCCGAGCGGCGCCAGTTCGGCCTCGGTGAAGGTCCGGTCGGCCTCCAGGTAGACGAAGCCGCCGTCGACCACCAGCGGCGCCGCGGCCTTCAGCGCCGGCAGGAACACGTCGGCATCGAACGGCGGATCGATGAAGACCAGCTCGAAGCGGCCCGGCGCGCTGCGTGCCATCCAGGCCAATGCGTCCGCTGCCTCGACGCGCACCTGCGCGGCCTTCAGCCGTTCCTGCACCTCGCGCAGGCCCCGCGCCAGCCGGCTGTCGCGCTCGACCAGCGTCACCTCGGCCGCGCCGCGCGACGCGGCCTCGAAGCCGAGCGCGCCGCTGCCGGCGTAGGCATCCAGGCAGCGCCAGCCGTCCAGCGACTGGCCCAGCCAGTTGAACAGCGTCTCGCGCACGCGGTCGGGCGTCGGCCGCAGCCCCGGGGCGTCGGCCACCGGCAGCTTGCTGCGCTTCCAGACCCCGCCGATCACGCGCACTTCGCGCGGCGGGCCTGGCTTCGCCGGTGCTTTGGACGAGGAACTCACAGCCGAACCGGGATCCCGCGCGCAGCCATCAAGGCCTTCGCTTCACCGACCGTGTGCTGCCCGTAATGGAAGATGCTGGCGGCCAGCACCGCATCGGCACCGCCCTGCTGGATGCCTTCGACCAGGTGCTCGAGCGTGCCGACGCCGCCGGAGGCGATCACCGGCACGTCGACCGCATCGCTGACCGCCCGCGTGAGCGGCAGGTTGAAGCCGATGCGCGTGCCGTCGCGGTCCATGCTGGTCAGCAGGATCTCGCCGGCACCGTGCTCGGCCATCGTGCGCGCCCATTCGACCGCATCGATCCCGGTGTTGCGGCGCCCGCCGTGGGTGTAGACCTGCCAGCCGGGCTGGCCGTC
Organism: Rhizobacter sp. P3_C12; assembly: GCF_056402735.1. NCBI lineage: Bacteria > Pseudomonadati > Pseudomonadota > Betaproteobacteria > Burkholderiales > Sphaerotilaceae > Rhizobacter > Rhizobacter sp. P3_C12. The sequence goes on along the minus strand of NZ_JBFUGW010000050.1, from coordinate 21,012 downwards.
GTCACGCGACTTGGCGTCGATCGCCACCACGATGCACTGCGCGCCGTACTTGGCCGACGCATCGCGGATCACCTGCGGGTTGGCCACCGCGGCCGAGTTGAAGCTGACCTTGTCGGCGCCGGCGTTCAGCAGCGTGCGGACGTCGTCCACCGTGCGCACGCCGCCACCGACCGTCAGCGGGATGAAGACCTGCGAGGCCACCGCCTCGATCATGTGCAGCAGCAGGCCGCGGCCATCGCTGGTGGCGGTGATGTCGAGGAAGGTGATCTCGTCGGCGCCTTGCTCGTTGTAGCGGGCGGCGATCTCGACCGGATCGCCGGCATCGCGCAACTCGACGAAGTTGACGCCCTTGACGACCCGCCCGCCGGTGACGTCGAGGCAGGGGATGATTCGCTTGGCCAGCATCACGCGCCGCTCAGTTTGCCGTTGAGCTCGTCGGCGCGCTTCTGCGCCAGCGCGAAGTCGAGGTTGCCGGTGTAGATGGCCCGGCCGCAGATCACGCCTTCGACGCCCTGGTCCTCGATCGCGCACAGCCGCTCGATGTCGGCCAGGTCCGACAGCCCGCCCGACGCGATCACCGGGATCGACAGCGCCTGCGCCAGCTTCACCGTCGCGTCGATGTTGATGCCGTTGAGCATGCCGTCGCGGCCGATGTCGGTGTAGATCACGCCTTCGACGCCGTAGTCCTCGAACTTCTTCGCGAGGTCGATCACCTCGTGGCCGGTCAGCTTGCTCCAGCCGTCGGTCGCGACCTTGCCGTCCTTGGCGTCGAGCCCGACGATGATGTGGCCGCCGAACGCGCTGCAGGCGTCCTTCAGGAAGCCGGGGCTCTTGACCGCGGCGGTGCCGATGATCACGAAGCTCAGGCCGTCGTCGAGGTAGCGCTCGATGGTGTCGAGGTCGCGGATGCCGCCGCCCAGCTGCACCGGGATGTCGTCGCCGACCTCGGCCAGGATGGCCTTGATGGCCGCCTCGTTGACCGGCTTGCCGGCGAACGCGCCGTTCAGGTCGACCAGGTGCAGGCGCCGCGCACCGGCGTTGACCCACCGTCGCGCCATTGCGGCCGGGTCCTCGCTGAAGGTGGTGGAGTCGTTCATGTCGCCCTGCTTCAGGCGGACACAGTGACCGTCTTTCAGGTCGATGGCGGGGATCAGCAGCATGGCCGAATCAGTCGGGTAGGGAGAGGTAGGCGAACAAGCCGAGAAGGTCGCAAGGATGACGCTGGAAAGCGTTCAAGGAGTCCAATGCAGGAAGTTACGGTACAGGGCAAGCCCGTGCTCGGCACTTTTCTCGGGGTGGAACTRCGTGGCGAAAATGTTATCCCGAGCCAGCGCGCAGGTAAAGCGAACGCCGTAATCGGTTTCACCTGCACTGTCGGCCGGATCGGCCGGTTGCGCGTAGAAGCTGTGGACGAAGTAGTAGTACGACCCGTCCGGCACGCCCGCCCAGATCGGGTGCACGCGCGGCTGGGCCCGCTGCCAGACCTGGTTCCAGCCCATCTGCGGCACCTTGAAGCGGCTGCCGTCGGGTTGCAACTGCCCGGCGAGCCGAAAACGCCGCACCGCGCCGGGGATCAGCCCGAGGCCGTCGGTCGGGCCTTCTTCGCTGGTCGACAGCAGCATCTGCATGCCGACGCACACGCCCATCAGCGGCTTGTGGGCTGCCGCGTGCAGCACGGCCTCCTGCAGGCCGGAGTCGCGCAGCTCGCGCATGCAATCGGGCATCGCGCCCTGGCCGGGCAGCACGACGCGCTCGGCGGCGTACACCTCGTCGGGTTTCGAGGTGACGATCACGTCGACCCCCTCCCCGCGCGCCACGTGCATCACCGCCTGCGACACCGAGCGCAGGTTGCCCATGCCGTAGTCGACGACCGCGACGGTGCGTGCCACTTAGAGGCTCCCCTTCGTGGAAGGAATGACGGTCGACGCGCGCGGATCGATCTCCAGCGCCATCCGCAGCGCCCGTGCGAACGCCTTGAAGATCGTCTCGCACTGGTGATGGGCGTTCTCGCCGTGCAGGTTGTCGATGTGCAGCGTGACGCCGGCGTGGTTCGAAAAACCCTGGAAGAACTCGTAGACCAGCTGCGTGTCGAGCGCGCCGATCATGCCGCTCTTGAAGTCGACCCGCATGTGCAGCCCCGRCCGCCCGGAGAAGTCGATCACCACGCGCGACAGCGCCTCGTCGAGCGGCACGTAGGCATGGCCGTAGCGCCTGAGGCCCTTCTTGTCGCCCACCGCCTTGGCCATCGCCTGGCCGAGCGTGATGCCGACGTCTTCCACCGTGTGGTGGCCGTCGATGTGCAGGTCGCCCTTCGCGTCGATGTCGAGGTCGATCAGCCCGTGGCGGGCGATCTGGTCGAGCATGTGGTCGAAGAAGCCGATGCCGGTGTGGAATTTCGCGACGCCGGTGCCGTCGAGGTTCAGGCTGACGCGGATCTGCGTCTCGCTGGTGTGGCGGACCACCTCCGCCTTGCGTTCCACGGTGCTCATCACAGGCTTTCCTTCAGGGCTTGCAGCATCTTCACGTTCTCGTCCGGCGTGCCCACCGTCAGGCGCAGGCAGTTGGCCAGCAGCGGGTGCAGGCCGGCGACGTTCTTCACGAGCACGCCGCGCGCCTTCATGCCGGCGAACGCGGCCGCCGAATCGGCCACCCGGGCCAGGATCATGTTGGCCTCGCTCGGGAACGGCTGCACGCCCGGCAGGTCGCGCAACGCGGCCAGCAGCCGGTCGCGCTCGCTGCGGATGATCGCCGCCTGGCGCGCGTACTCGTCGGCGTGCTCCAGCGCGAACAGCGCCGCCTCGCAGTTCAGCACGCTGATGTTGAACGGCGGGCGCAGCTTGTCGACCTCGGCGACCAGCGGCTTGCGCCCGATCAGGTAGCCGATGCGCACGCCGGCCAGCCCGAACTTGCTCATCGTGCGCATCAGCAGCACGTGCTCGTGGCGCTTCAGGCGCGCCATCGAGTCGCGCGCGGCGAACGGCTGGTAGGCCTCGTCGATCACCACCAGGCCCGGGGCCGCCTCGATGATCGCGTCGATCGCCGCATCGTCCCAGAGGTTCGCAGTCGGGTTGTTCGGGTAGGCGAGGTAGACGAGCGCCGGCTGGTGCTCACGCACCGCGGCCAGCATCGCCGGCAGGTCGAGCTCGAAATCGGCCGTGGTCGGCACGCCGATGAACGGCAGGCCCTGCAGCTTGGCCGACATCGCGTACATCACGAAGCCCGGCAATGGCGCCAGCACGCTGTTGCCCGGCACGTCGCAGGCCAGCGCCAGCAGCGAGATCAGCTCGTCGGAGCCGTTGCCCAGCATGATGTCGCAGTCATCGGGCATGCCGGCATGCGCGGCGAGCTTCGCGCGCAGCAGGTCGCCGCGCTCGGCCGGGTAGCGGTTCAGCGCCACGTCGGCCAGGCGCTGGCCCAGGGCCTCGCGCAGCGCGGGCGGCAGCGGGAACGGGTTCTCCATCGTGTCGAGCTTGACCAGCCCCGCCGACGGCTGCACCGCGTAGCCATGCATCGACTGGATGTCCTGGCGGATCACCCGTTGCATGCGTTGTTCCAGTGCGGCGCTCATCCCTTGTTCCCTTTCAGTCGAAGTTCGGCGGCCCGGGCATGCGCCTGCAGGCCTTCGCCATACGCGAGTTCGGCCGCGATCGGTCCCAGCACCTGCGCGCCGGCCTCGCTGACCTCGATCAGGCTGGAGCGCTTCTGGAAGTCGTAGACCCCCAGCGGCGACGAGAAGCGSGCGGTGCCCGAGGTCGGCAGCACGTGGTTCGGCCCGGCGCAGTAGTCGCCCAGGCTCTCGCTGGTGAACGCGCCGAGGAAGATCGCACCGGCATGGCGCAGCAGCGGCTCCCAGCGCGCCGGCTCGGCCGAGCTGACCTCCAGGTGCTCCGGCGCGATGCGGTTGCTGATCTCGCAGGCCTCTTCCATGCTGCGGGTGTGGATCAATGCGCCACGGCCTTCGAGCGACGCGCGGATCACGGCGCGGCGCGGCATGTCGGGCAGCAGCCGGTCGATGGCCTCGGCGACGCGCGCGATGTAGGCCGCATCGGGGCACAGCAGGATGCTCTGCGCGAGCTCGTCGTGCTCGGCCTGGCTGAACAGATCCATCGCGACCCAGTCGGGCGGCGTGCTGCCGTCGGCCAGCACCAGGATCTCGCTCGGCCCGGCGATCATGTCGATGCCGACCTTGCCGAACACGCGCCGCTTGGCACTCGCGACATAGGCGTTGCCGGGGCCGGTGATCTTGTCGACGGCCGGCACGGTGGCCGTGCCGTAGGCCAGCGCGGCCACGGCCTGCGCGCCGCCGAGCGTGAAGACGCGGTCGACGCCGGCGATCGCGGCGGCGGCCAGCACCATCGCGTTGCGCTCGCCCTGGGGGGTCGGCACCACCATCACGATCTCGCCGACACCCGCCACCTTGGCCGGCACCGCATTCATCAGCACGCTCGACGGATAGGCGGCCTTGCCGCCCGGCACGTAGATGCCGACACGGTCGAGCGGCGTCACCTTCTGGCCGAGCAGCGTGCCGTCTTCGTCGCGGTAGCTCCACGAGCGGCCGCAGGCCTCGAGCTGGCGCTCGTGGTAGCTGCGCACGCGCTGCGCCGCCGTTTCGAGCGCGCTGCGCTGCGCCGGCGTGATGGCCTGCAGGGCAGCCTGCAACTCGCCGCGCGTGATCTCGAGCGCAGCGACCGACGGAGCGCTCAAGCCGTCGAAGCGCTGCGTGTATTCCAGCACCGCGGCATCGCCGCGCGCCTGCACGTCCGCCAGGATGGCAGCGACGCGCTCCTCGATCGCATGATCCGTCTCCGCCGACCAATGCAGCACCCGCTGGAAATCGGCTTCAAAGCCGGTGGCGGTGGTGGCGAGCTGGCGGATCTTCACGCTCATGATCGGGACTCTATGGCAGTGGAAAAGGCATCGATGATGCGGCGCAAGGGCTCGCGCTTGAGCTTCAGCGCCGCCTGGTTGACGACCAGGCGCGACGAGATCTGCATGATCTCCTCGACCTCGACCAGGTGGTTGGCCTTCAGCGTGCTGCCGGTCGACACCAGGTCGACGATCGCGTCGGCCAGGCCGGTCAGCGGTGCGAGCTCCATCGAGCCGTACAGCTTGATCAGGTCGACGTGCACGCCCTTCTCGGCGAAGTGGTCGCGCGCGACGCCGACGTACTTGGTCGCGACGCGGATGCGCGAGCCCTGCTTGACGGCCGCGGCGTAGTCGAAATCGGCCCGCACAGCGACGCTCATGCGGCACTTCGCGATGCGCAGGTCGAGCGGCTGGTACAGGCCCTGGCCGCCGTGCTCCAGCAGGATGTCCTTGCCGGCCACGCCGAGGTCGGCGCCGCCGTACTGCACGTAGGTCGGCACGTCGGTCGCGCGCACCAGCACCACCCGCACCTCGGGCTGGTTGGTGCCGAGGATCAGCTTGCGCGACTTCTCCGGGTCTTCGGTCACCTCGATGCCGGCCGCCTTCAGCAGCGGCAGCGTCTCGTCGAAGATCCGGCCTTTCGACAGGGCGAGGGTCAGCATCACTTGACTCTTTCGATGTCGGCGCCGATGCCGCGCAGCTTGGCTTCCATCTGGTCGTAGCCGCGGTCCAGGTGGTAGATGCGGTCGACCACCGTCTCGCCGTCGGCCACCAGGCCGGCGATCACGAGGCTGGCGGAGGCGCGCAGGTCGGTCGCCATCACGGTGGCGCCGGACAGGCGCTCGACGCCGGTCATCACCGCGGTGTGGCCGTCGACCTCGATCTTCGCGCCCAGCCGCACCAGCTCGTTGACGTGCATGAAGCGGTTCTCGAAGATCGTCTCGGTGACCTTGGCCGCGCCTTCGGCGATGCAGTTCAGCGCCATGAACTGCGCCTGCATGTCGGTCGGGAAGGCCGGGTACTCGCTGGTGCGAAAGCCCACCGCGCGCGGGCGCTTCGCGTTCTTCACGCGGATCCAGTCGGGGCCGGATTCGATCGTGACGCCGGCCTCGCGCAGCTTGTCGATCACGGCGTCGAGGTGGTCGGCGCGGGCGCGGCGCAGCACGACATCGCCGCCGGTGGCCGCCACCGCGCACAGGAAGGTGCCGGTCTCGATGCGGTCGGGAACGATCCGGTGTTGCACGCCACCCAGCCGGTCGACGCCCTGGATGCGGATCCTGCTGCCGCCGTGGCCTTCGATCTTCGCGCCCATCGCGATCAGCATCTCGGCCAGGTCGCGGATCTCCGGCTCCTGGGCGGCGTTCTCGAGCACCGTCTCGCCCTCGGCCAGCGTCGCGGCCATCAGCAGGTTCTCGGTGCCGGTCACGGTGACCATGTCGGTCGTGATGCGAGCCCCGCGCAGACGTTTCGTCTTCGCGATGATGTAACCGTGCTCGACCACGATGTCGGCACCCATCGCCTGCAGGCCCTTGATGTGCTGGTCGACCGGGCGCGAGCCGATCGCGCAGCCGCCGGGCAGCGAGACCGTGGCCTCGCCGAAGCGCGCCAGCAGCGGGCCCAGCACCAGGATCGACGCCCGCATGGTCTTGACCAGGTCGTACGGGGCTTCGGGCGAAGTGACGGCCCCGGCGTTCAGCGCGACGGTGTCAGGCTCGGATTCACTGCGCTCGGCGCTGACGCCCATGTTGCGCAGCAGCTTCAGCGTGGTGCTCACGTCCTGCAGGCGCGGCACGTTGGTCAGCGTGACCGGCTCGGCGGTGAGCAGCGCGGCGCACAGCTCCGGCAGCGCGGCGTTCTTGGCACCGGAGATCGTGACTTCGCCGTTCAGCTGGCGGCCACCGCGGATGAGGAGTTTGTCCATGGCTTAGGAATCGCCCAGGCCCGACACGGCTGAATGACCTGCACCCGCAGGCCCGCCAGCCGCAGCGGACACTGCGGCTGGGTTCAGTGGTGGTGGTGGGCCGAGGCGGGCTCGGCAGCGTGGGCCCACTCGGCGGGCGTGAGGGTCTTCATCGACAGCGCGTGGATTTGCTCGCGCATTCTATCGCCGAGGGCCTGGTACACGCGCTGGTGGCGCGCGACGCGGCTGGCACCCTCGAACTCCGCCGAAACGATGGTGGCGAAGAAGTGGCGACCATCGCCCTCGACCTGCAAGTGCTCGCAGGCGAGCCCTTGCGCGATGAAGCGCTGGACGTCGTCGGGGGTGGGATCGGCCATAAGGAGCGCGATTATCACCCAGGCAGGTAGCCCGGATGCCAATCCGGGTTGTTCAGTGCCTGATCTTGTAGCCGATGCGCAAGAGGTGCAGGCACAGCCCGCACACCATCGCCAGGCTGCCCGCCACCACCGCCAGGCTGGTCCATGGCGACACGTCGCTGACGCCGAAGAAGCCGTGCCGGAAGCCGTCGATCATGTAGAAGAACGGGTTCAGGTGGCTGACCTTCAGCCACAGCGGCGGCAGCGAATGCACCGAGTAGAAGACGCCCGACAGGAAGGTCATCGGCATCACGATGAAGTTCTGGAACGCGGCGATCTGGTCGAACTTCTCGGCCCACAGGCCGGCCACCAGCCCGAGCGCACCCATCAGCGCGGCCCCGGCGACCGCGAACACCAGGATCCACAGCGGCTGCGCGACCGTCAGCGGCGCGAACCACAGCGTGACCAGCAGCACGCCCAGGCCGACCACCAGGCCGCGCACGATGGCCGCGCCTACGTACGCCAGGAACCAGGCCCAGTGGCTGAGCGGCGTGACCAGCAGGAACACCAGGTTGCCGGTGATCTTGCTCTGGATCAGCGACGAGCTGCTGTTGGCGAACGCGTTCTGCAGCACGCTCATCATCACCAGGCCGGGGATCAGGAACGCGGTGTAGCTGACGGTGCCGTAGACCTTGACGTGGTCCTCGAGCGCGTGGCCGAAGATCAGCAGGTACAGCACGGCCGTCAGCACCGGCGCGGCCACCGTCTGGAAGCTGACCTTCCAGAAGCGCAGCACCTCCTTGTAAAGCAGCGTGCGCGTGCCGGAAAGAAGCCCTGGAACCGCGCTCATGCCTTCACCTCCGCCGGCCCGTTCATGATGTCGAGGAACACGTCTTCCAGGTCGGCGCGGCCGATCTCCAGGTCTTCGGGCTGGCAGCCGGCGGCGCGCAGCACGCCCAGCACCGTCTCGACCTCGTGCGCGTCATGCGCCTTGATCTGCACGATGCGGCCTGTCACCCGCGCCTGCGCGGCCAGCGAGGCCGGCAGCGGCGCATCCATCTTGAAGCGCAGCATCGTGCTCGCGGTGCCGGCCAGCAGCGCCGAGGTGCGGTCGAGCGCCACCACGCGGCCCTGCTTCAGCATCGCGATGCGGTTGCACAGCGCCTCGGCCTCCTCGAGGTAGTGGGTGGTCAGCAGCACCGTGTGGCCTTCCTTGTTGAGGCGCGCGATGAAGTGCCACAGCGTCTGGCGCAGCTCGACATCGACGCCGGCGGTCGGCTCGTCGAGCACGATCACCGGCGGGCGGTGCACCAGCGCCTGCGCGACCAGCACGCGGCGCTTCATGCCGCCCGACAGCTGGCGCATGTTGGCATTCGCCTTGTCGGCAAGACCGAGGCTGTGCAGCAGTTCGTCGATCCAGGCGTCGTTGCCGCGCACGCCGAAATAGCCGCTCTGGATCACCAGCGACTCGCGCACGGTGAAGAACGGGTCGAAGACCAGCTCCTGCGGCACGATGCCCAGGCTGCGGCGCGCGGCGGCATAGTCGGTGACGACATCGTGGCCATGCACCAGCACCCGCCCGCTGGTGGCCTGCGACAGGCCGGCGAGGATGCTGATCAGCGTGGTCTTGCCGGCGCCGTTGGGCCCGAGCAGCCCGAAGAACTCGCCGGGCTCGATGTCGATGCTGACTTCGGACAGCGCGCGAACCTCGTTGTGCGCATTCTTGGAGCGATAGGTCTTGCTGACCTGCTGGAACGAGATGGCTGCCATGTTCTTCCGGGAGAAGGCGGCGATTGTAGGCAGCGGCCGTCATTCCTGCTGGCACGGGCAAATACCGCCCGGCGGGCGCGGGACTTGGTGCTAGATTGCCCGCGCCAGGGACCTGCCACCCACCAGAACGACAACGCCGATGGCCACCGCCTCGAAAGACCCGAAGCCGCCGCGCCGCACGGCCGAGCGCATCCTCGAGGTCGCACTCGACCTGTTCAACCGCTTCGGCGAACCGAACGTCTCGACGACGCTGATCTCGGCCGAGTTGAAGATCAGTCCCGGGAACCTGTACTACCACTACCCGGCGAAGGACGAGCTGATCAACACGCTGTTCGGCCGCTACGAGCAATCGCTGCTCACGCTGCTGCGCGCGGCCGACGACGTGCGCCATGTCGAGGACGCATGGCTGTTCTTCCACATGCTGTTCGAGCTGATCTGGCAGTACCGCTTCCTGTACCGCGACCTGAACGACCTGCTGTCGAAGAACCGCCGGCTGGAGACGCAGTTCCAGAAGATCCTCGACGAGAAGTCGCGCGCGGTGCGCGCGGTGCTCGACGGCCTGGCGCGCGGTGGCGCCATCGCCCGGTCCGGCCGGACCGGCCTCGAAGCCCGCGAGACCGAGCCGGTCGCGACCGCGATGGTGGTCGTGCTGACCTACTGGCTGAGCTACGAGTACGTGCGCGATCCGCGCCACGCGCTCGAGCCCGAGAGCGCCGGTGCCGCGTTGCTGCGCGGCGCCTTCCATGTGCTGAGCCTGCTGACGCCTTACCTCGACGCCGCCGCGCGCGAGCACCWGCTCGCGCTGGTCGGCAACTACCAGAATGCGCTGCCCAAGCGCTGACCCCAGGAGACAACCATGGCCAAGTGGACCGCTTTCCCGTACGACGCCGCCGAGTACAGCTTCGACGCCGCGAGCCTGAAGAAGAAGTGGGCGCGGCTGCATGCCGGCGATGCCGAGCCGCTGCCGAAGGACGACAAGGTGCTGGCCGCGTGGGCGCTGTTCCACGCCGGCGAGTTCCAGAAGGCGACCGAGGCCGGGCTGAAGGCGGGCGGCGCCGGCATCACTGTCGCGAACAAGGCGCAGGCCATCTACGCGAACTACCTGGAGAAGAACGAGAAGACCAAGCTCGCGCTGTTCCAGGAGGTCGCCGAGCGCGCCGAGGCGCAGGCCGCCGAGGACCCGAAGAACGCGAACGCCTGGTACCTGTCGGCCTATGCGCTGGGCCGCTACAGCCAGGGCATCAGCGTCGCGAAGGCGTTGACGCAGGGGCTGGGCAGCAAGGTCAAGGGCGCGCTGGAGACGGCGATCAAGCTGCAGCCCAAGCATGCCGATGCGCACATCGGCCTGGGCACCTTCCACGCCGAGGTGATCGACAAGGTGGGCTCGCTGCTCGGGCGCACGCAGGGGGCGAGCAAGGAGGCGGGTCTTGCAGCGTTCAAGACCGCGCTGAAGCTGAATCCGGATTCGGCGATCGCGATGGTGGAGTACGCAAACGGGCTGGTGATGCTCGAGGGCGACAAGAAGATGAAGGAGGCCGAGCAGCTGTACGCCGATGCGGCCGCCTTCAATCCGGCGGATGCGATGGAGCGACTGGACGTGGAGATGGCGAAGGCGGAGCTGGAGGAGTAGCGCCCTGGGGGTGCGGAGCCATCGCGGTGGGTCACCAACGAACCCGGTCCATGCGCAGCGGCGCAGGCAGAGCCCTCTCGACACTTGCAGCGCTTGCGCGGTTGACTGCCATGACGCCGTGGGCCGCCTTCAGTTCCGCGGGTGTGTGGTTGCCTATCAGATCCCGGGCAATCAACGCGGCGACGTCCTTATTCAGGTTCATCGAAAAGCTGGCTACAACGGCGTTCGCGATGCCGAGCTTGGCGCGGTGGAACGCTCTGTTTCGTTGCTCCAGACGCTTCGCGAGGATCTTCTGTTTCTCATATTCCTCATGTTCCGGCGAGCCACCGCGACTGTATATGCTCTCGGGGCTCCAGAAGCTGGCTTTCAATGTCAGAAGCGATCGATTCTGCCGCCAAGCCGAAAGCAGATCCGCAATGGCAACGCCTCGAAATTCGATGTGAGCAAACTCAAGCCTTTGCAGCCCACCATCGCGTCGAATGAGGTCGCTGGCGAGTTTCACCGCGGTCGCGCTGGCGACTACTGTGCGCTCGTATGCCCCCCAATCAACTACGTTGCGCTTTTTGTCTATTGCGCTTGAATCACAGTTAACAACCTTGAGGTTGACTAGCTTCAACGGCGATTGGTCTGACGCCAAGGCGGCAAGCAGCGCCTCTGCAGCGGCCATTGATTGAACCTCAACGTGCAGGTCTTGCACTGACCGATGCTGCTCCAACACCGTGATCAACGATCTCACGCTTGCCGCGTCATGCCCGACTTCCACCCACAACCGCGTGAGCGCCGGACAGCAGCTCAGAATGTTGACCAGTGGATCAAATGCCGCGCGCCCCACTCCCTTGGCTACACAGCTCAAGAATTCGAGCCGCTTTTGCGGCCCGCAGGTGCGCTGGATGGCTGCAATCTCTTCGACTGACGGAGTCAAGGTGCAGTCAAAGAGCTGCAGGAATTCCAGGGTGTCGTTCTCGATGAGCGAGATGAGAGCAGCTTCGCTCACGGCCGCATAGTGGATGCGCAACGTTCGAAGCCCGGAGCAGCGGGACAAGGCGCGGCAGGCCGTTTCCGCACCCAGCGTCGTGTCCACTGTGAGGGTCTCGACGCGACACTCGAGTGCCACCCGCATGAAGTTTTCGAAGAGCCCGTTGTTGGCACACCAACGCGCCACGGCCTCCTTGCTGATTTTTTCGGATTCCTCGGCGTATAGATCCATGTTTCGAGGCCAAGACAATTTCCTCGTCTCGATATAGGCATTGACGCACTTGCGGCCGAATCGAGCGTCTCCCGTGTCTTTTTGAGGGTCAAACCAAACACTGGATGAGTTCGGCGACAGGTCGAGGTTGCTGAATTCCTCGTCAAGCAACTTGAGCCTGTCTGTTGCAGACAGTCGAGTGTCGAGGTGAGCGGACTCGGGCTTGGCGATGGGTCTCATCAACGACTCCAGGCGAATGGGATGCGCGCTATGTACCCATCGCCCATCGGCAAGTTCCAAGTCCACTTCAGGAATCGTGTAGCCCGGATGCCAATCCTGGATCGGCGGAACGCTGCAGCCGTCGCCGCAGGCCTTCCAGGTCGATCACCCGCAAGCCGCCGTACTCGATGCGGATCAGCCCCTCGGCCTGCAGCGCATGCAGTGCCTCATTCACCCGCTGCCGCGACAGCCCGACCAGGTAGCCCAGCTCCTGCTGCGTGATCCGCAGCAGCGTGCCGACGCCGGGGTACAGCACCGGGTGGAACAGCGACGCGAGGCTGCGCGCCACCCGCGCATCCGGATCGTTCAACCGATCGATCTCGCGCGCGCCGATGAACTGCCCGAGCCGCTCGTTCAGCTGCTGCATCACGAAGCGGTTGAACGGGATGCTGCGGTCGATCAGCCAGTGGAAGGTCTCGACCGTGATGCCCGCCACCACGCTCTTGCGCAGCGCCTGGATGTTGTAGCGGTAGACCTCGCGCTTGAGCACCGTGCCCTCGCCGAACCAGCCGCCCGGCGGCACGCCGGTGAAGGTCATCGGCATGCCAAGCGCCGAGTCGTTGCTCATCTTCAGCAACCCGTCGACCACGCCGAACCAGAAGGTCGCCGGCTTGCCGACCCGGCACAGCAGCTCGCCGGCATCGACCTGCACCACCTTCAGGTCGTCGACGGCACGCTCGCGCTCGTCGGCCTGCAGCGACTGCAGCCACGGGATGTCGCGCAGCTCGTCGGCACTGGCCTGGCGGGCGCGCACGCGCAGCGGCGGCTGCCCCGCCTTCGGCAGGGTCGGCACGACCGGTGGAATCACGGCTCCCATGAAGATGTCCTCGCCATTCCCGGGATTGTGGGTAGCGGAGCGAGAGATCGTCAAACCGGCAGAATCCGCCGATCCCTCCCGCGAGGACGTGCGATGCATCCGTGCCAGCTCGATCACATCACCATCACCGCACCGACGCTGGCGCAGGGCGCCGCGTTCGTCCGCGACGCGCTCGGCGTCGAGCTGCAGCCCGGCGGTGAGCATCCGCGCATGGGCACGCACAACCTGCTGCTGCGCCTGGGCGACGACCTCTTCCTCGAGCTCATCGCGGTGAATCCCGCCGCGCCTGCGCCGGGCCGGCCGCGCTGGTTCGCACTCGACACGCTGCACCCGCACGCCCTGCCCCGCCTGTCCAACTGGGTCGCTCGCACCCACGACATCCGGAGCGCCACCGCAGCCGCATCCGAAGCACTCGGCGAGATCGAGCCGATCACCCGCGGCGCCTTGCAGTGGCTCATCACCATCCCGGCCGACGGGAGCTTGCCGATGGATGGCATCGCGCCGGCACTGATCGAATGGCAGGCGCCCACCCACCCGGCATCCGGCCTTCAGGACGTGGGCTGCGCGCTGCACCGCTTCGAAGCCCGGCATCCGGAGCCCGACCGTGTGATGGCCTTGCTCGCGACACTCGGTCTCGACACGTCCGTGCAGGTGTCGCCGCTCCCCGCAGGCGCCCGGCCGCAGTTGGTCGCACACATCCACACGCCGAGCGGCCTGCGCACGATCGGCGCATAGCCTCGGGTAAGACCGAAGGGGGATGTCCCGAAGATTGTCGTCAGAACGACAACCTGGCGTCAAACTTGTTCGTACAGTCGCCGCAAACGCCCGGAAACAACCAGGAGACAGCGGTGCTGACGACGTTCCCCCGTCTGATGCTCGACCATGCCGCGCAGCGGCCGGACGCACCGGCGCTGCGCGAGAAGGAGTTCGGCATCTGGCAGACGCTGAGCTGGGCCCAGCTCGCCACGCTGGTGCGCGAGCTCGCCGCCGGCCTCGCGCAGGCCGGCCTGCAGCGCGGCCAGCACCTGATCGTCGTCGGCGAGAACCGGCCGCGGCTGTACGCGACGATGCTCGCCGCGCAATCGCTGGGCGCGATTCCCGTGCCGCTGTACCAGGATGCGGCCGCTGCCGAGTTCGTGTTCCCGATCGTCAATGCCGGCGTCGCGTTCGCGGTGGTCGAAGACCAGGAGCAGGTCGACAAGCTGCTCGAGATCCGCCCGCAGTGCCCCGCCCCGGCCCTCTCGCACATCTGGTTCGACGACCCGCGCGGGCTGCGCCACTATGACGAGCCCGGCCTGGCCTCGCTCGACGCGCTGGTCGCGGCCGGCCGCCTCTTCCATGCCGCGCACCCGGCGTACGTCCACGATGAAGTACAGCGCAACCGGCCCGAGGACGTGGCCGCGATGTTCTTCACCTCCGGCACCACCGGCCAGCCGAAGGGCGTGGTGCACACGCATGCGAGCCTGATCGACCGGGCGCGCGCCGGCGCCCGCTTCGACAAGTTGTCCGACGGCGAAGAGGTGCTCGCCTACCTGCCGGCCGCGTGGATCGGCCAGAACGTGTTCTCGTACGCGCAGTGGCTCGCCTGCGGCTACGTCGTCAACTGCCCGGAGTCGCCCGCCACCGTCGGCATCGACCTGAAGGAGGTCGGGCCGACCTACTACTTCGCGCCGCCGCGCGTCTTCGAGGCGCTGCTCACCAGCGTGATGATCCGCATGGAAGACGCGAGCGCGCCCAAGCGCTGGCTGTTCCGCCACTGCATGGCGCTCGCGCGGCGGGTCGGCCCGGCGCGCATGGACGGCAAGCCGCTCGCGCTGCCCGACCGGCTGGCCTGGGCGCTCGGCAACCTGCTGATCTACGGCCCGCTGCGCAACACGCTGGGCCTGTCGCGCGTGCGCGTGGCCTACACCGCCGGCGAGGCGATCGGGCCGGACCTGTTCAGCTTCTACCGCTCGATCGGCATCAACCTGAAGCAGCTCTACGGCTCGACCGAGACCGCCGTGTTCGTCTGCCTGCAACCCGACCACCAGGCGCGCGCCGACACGGTAGGCATCCCGATCGACGGCGTGGAACTGAAGGTCGGTGCCGACGGCGAGGTGCTGGTGCGCTCGGCCGGGTTGCTGAAGGGCTACTACCGCAACGAGGCGGCGACGGCCGAGGTGCTCTCGCCCGACGGCTGGTACCGCACCGGCGACGCCGGCTTCCTCGACGCGCAGGGGCACCTGAAGATCATCGACCGCGCGAAGGACGTCGGCCGGCTGGTCGGCGGCGCGAACGACGGCGCGATGTTCGCGCCCAAGTACGTCGAGAACAAGCTGAAGTTCTTCCCGCACATCAAGGAGGCGGTGGCCTTCGGCGATGGGCGCGAGAAGGTCTGCGCCTTCATCAACATCGACATGGAGGCGGTGGGCAACTGGGCCGAGCGCCGCAACCTGCCCTACGCCGGGTACACCGACCTGGCGCAGAAGCCCGAGGTGTACGAACTGGTGCGCGACTGCGTGGAGCAGGTCAACGCCGACCTCGCGGCCGACGACAAGCTCGCCGGCAGCCAGATCACGCGCTTCCTGGTGCTGCACAAGGAGCTCGACGCCGACGACGGCGAACTCACCCGCACGCGCAAGGTGCGGCGCGGCTTCATCGGCGAGCGCTACCAGGTGCTGGTCGATGCGCTGTACGGCGGCCGCGCCTCGCAGTACATCGAGACCGCGGTGAAGTTCGAGGACGGCCGCAGCGGCATGGTCGCCGCCGACCTGCGCATCGCCGACGCGAAGACCTTCGCGCCAGTCAGGAGCGCCGCATGACGCGAGCCGTGGGCGACGTGATCCTCGACGTGAAGAACATCAGCCTGTCGTTCGGCGGCGTGAAGGCACTGACCGACATCAGCTTCGACCTGCGCGAGCACGAGATCCGCGCCATCATCGGCCCGAACGGCGCCGGCAAGAGCTCGATGCTGAACTGCATCAACGGCGTCTACCAGCCGCAGCAGGGTTCGATCGCGCTGCGCGGGCGCACCTTCCGCCACATGAACTCGCGCCAGGTCGCCGAGATGGGCGTCGCGCGCACCTTCCAGAACCTGGCGCTGTTCAAGGGCATGAGCGTGCTCGACAACATCATGACCGGCCGCAACCTGCGCATGAAGAGCAACCTGCTGCTGCAGGCGCTGCGGTTCGGGCCGGCCGAGCGCGAGGAGATCGAGCACCGGCGCGTCGTCGAACGCATCATCGATTTCCTGGAGATCCAGCCGTACCGCAAGACGCCGGTCGGCAAGATGCCGTACGGGCTGCAGAAGCGCGTCGACCTCGGCCGCGCGCTCGCGATGGAGCCGCAGGTGCTGCTGCTGGACGAGCCGATGGCCGGCATGAACGTCGAGGAGAAGCAGGACATGAGCCGCTTCATCCTCGACGTGAACGACGAGTTCGGCACGACCATCGTGCTGATCGAGCATGACATGGGGGTGGTGATGGACATCAGCGACCGGGTGGTGGTGCTCGACTACGGCAGGAAGATCGGCGACGGCACGCCGGGCGAGGTGCGATCCGATCCGGATGTCATCAAGGCCTACCTCGGGGTTCAACACTGATGGGCTTCTTCCTCGAAACCCTCTTCGGCGGCCTGATGGCGGGCATGCTGTATGCGCTGATCGCGCTCGGCTTCGTGCTGATCTACAAGGCCTCGGGCGTCTTCAATTTCGCGCAGGGCGCGATGGTGCTGTTTGCGGCGCTCGCGATGGCGCGCTTCTCCGAGTGGTTCCCGCAGTGGTTCCACTTCGACAGCAAGCTGCTCGCCAACGTGCTGGGCTTCATCACCGCGGCGGCGTTGATGGTGGGGGTGGCCTGGCTGATCGAGCGGCTGTGCCTGTCGCGGCTGGTCAACCAGGACGGCATCACGCTGCTGATGGCGACGCTCGGCATCGCGTACTTCCTCGACGGGCTCGGCCAGACGCTGTTCGGCAACGACATCTACAAGATCGACGTCGGCATGCCGAAGGAGCCGCTGCTGGTGCTGCAGGGCACATTCGAAGGCGGCGTGCTGATCAGCCAGGAGGACCTGGTGGCGGCGCTGGTTGCGGCCACGCTGGTCGCGCTGCTCGCCCTCTTCTTCCAGAAGACGGCCACCGGGCGCGCGCTGCGTGCGGTGGCCGACGACCACCAGGCGGCGCAATCGATCGGCATCCCGCTCGACCGCATCTGGGTCATCGTGTGGTCGGTGGCCGGCATCGTCGCGCTGGTGGCCGGCATCATCTGGGGCAGCAAGCTGGGGGTGCAGTTCTCGCTGTCGCTGGTGGCGCTGAAGGCGCTGCCGGTGGTGATCCTCGGCGGACTCACGTCGATCCCCGGCGCGATCCTCGGCGGGCTGATCATCGGCGTCGGCGAGAAGCTGTCGGAGATCTACCTCGGGCCGATGCTCGGCGGGGGCATCGAGATCTGGTTCGCCTATGTGCTGGCGCTGCTGTTCCTCCTCGTCAGGCCCCAGGGCCTGTTCGGCGAGAAGATCATCGATCGGGTCTGAGCCATGCTGTACAGAGAGAACGGCCAGTTCAAGACCAGCTACCGCGCCGACCAGCAGATCTTCCCGGTGCTGCAGGACCGCGTCGCGATCCTCGCGCTGCTGGCGGTCGCCTTCGTCGTGCTGCCACTCACCGCGCCCGAGTACCTGTTCCGCGCGATCCTGATCCCGTTCCTGATCCTGTCGCTCGCCGCGCTCGGGCTGAACATCCTCGTCGGCTACTGCGGCCAGATCTCGCTGGGCACCGGCGCCTTCATGGCGGTGGGCGCGTACGCGGCCTACAACTTCCAGGTGCGCATCCCGGGCATGCCGCTGATCGCGTCGCTGCTGCTCGGCGGCGTCTGCGCCACCGGCGTCGGGGTGCTGTTCGGCATCCCGTCGCTGCGCATCAAGGGGCTGTACCTGGCGGTCGCGACGCTGGCCGCGCAGTTCTTCACCGACTGGGCCTTCCTGCGCATCTCGTGGTTCACCAACAACTCGTCGTCGGGCTCGGTCAGCGTCTCGGGCCTGAACGTGCTTGGGCTGCCGATCGAATCGCCGGTGTCGAAGTACCTGCTGTGCCTCGGCTTCGTCTGCGTGTTCGCGCTGCTCGCGAAGAACCTGGTGCGCGCGAGCATCGGCCGCGAATGGATGGCGATGCGCGACATGGACGTCGCCGCCGCGGTGATCGGCATCCGCCCGATGTACGCCAAGCTCACCGCGTTCGCGGTCAGCTCGTTCATCGTCGGCGTGGCCGGCGCGCTGTGGGGCTTCATCCACCTCGGCGCCTGGGAGCCGGCGGCGTTCAACATCGACCGCTCGTTCCAGCTGCTGTTCATGGTGATCATCGGCGGGCTCGGCTCGATCAGCGGCAGCTTCATCGGCGCGGCCTTCATCATCCTGCTGCCGCTGCTGCTGAACCAGGTGCCGCGCTGGTTCGACATGCCGCTGTCGACCGCGCTCGCATCGCACCTCGAATCGATGATCTTCGGCGCGCTGATCGTGTTCTTCCTGATCGTCGAGCCGCACGGGCTGGCACGGCTGTGGTCCACCGCGCGCGAGAAGCTGCGGCTGTGGCCCTTCCCCCATTGAGCCCACCGATCGCGATTCCATCACCACCACCAACGGAGACAGACATGCAGTTCAAGTCGTTCGCACGGGTTGCCGCGATCGCCGCGGTGGGTTGGGCCGGCCTGCTCGCCGCGCCGGCCGCGCAGGCGCAGGCCAAGGAGCAGTTCTTCCCGCTGCTCGTCTACCGCACCGGCGCCTACGCGCCCAACGGCACGCCGTGGGCCAACGGCAAGCAGGACTACCTGAAGATGATCAACGCCCGCGACGGCGGCATCAACGGCGTCAAGCTGAGCTACGAGGAATGCGAGACCGGCTACGCGACCGACCGCGGCGTGGAATGCTACGAGCGCCTGAAGGGCCGCGCCGGCGTCACGCTGTTCGACCCGCAGGCCACCGGCATCACCTTCGCGCTGACCGACAAGGTGCCCGCCGACAAGATCCCGCTGATCACGCTCGGCTACGGCCTGGCGGCCTCGCAGGACGGCGGCGTGTTCAAGTGGAACTTCCCGCTGATGGGCTCGTACTGGACGGCCGCCGACGTCCTGATCCAGCACATCGGCAAGAAGGAAGGCGGGCTCGACAAGCTGAAGGGCAAGAAGATCGCGCTCGTCTACCACGACTCGCCGTTCGGCAAGGAGCCGATGCCGCTGCTGGAAGAGCGCGCGAAGACGCACGGCTTCGAGCTGGTGAAGATCCCGGTGACGGCGCCCGGCGTCGAGCAGAAATCGGCCTGGCTGCAGGTGCGCCAGCAGAARCCCGACTACGTGCTGCTGTGGGGCTGGGGCGTGATGAACTCGACCGCGCTGAAGGAGGCGATCGCCACCGGCTACCCGCGCGAGAAGATGTACGGCGTGTGGTGGGCCGGCGCCGAGCCGGACGTGAAGGACGTCGGCGACGCCGCCAAGGGCTACAACGCGCTCGCGCTGAACACCTCGGGCCAGCAGCCGAAGGTGATCCAGGACATCCTGAAGTACGTGCACGACAAGGGCCAGGGCGCCGGACCGAAGGACGAGGTCGGCTCGGTGCTGTACACGCGCGGGCTGATCATCCAGATGCTCGGTGTCGAGGCGGTGCGGCGCGCGCAGGAGCGCTACGGCAAAGGCAAGGTGATGACCGGCGAGCAGGTGCGCTGGGGGCTGGAGAACCTGGCGCTGGACCAGAAGAAGCTCGATGCGCTCGGCTTCGCCGGCGTGATGCGGCCGGTCAGCACCTCGTGCCTCGACCACATGGGCACCACCTGGACGCGGGTGCACACCTGGGACGGCAGCAAGTGGAATTTCAGCTCCGACTGGTACCAGGCCGACGAGCAGATCCTGAAGCCGATGGTGAAGGCGGCGGCGGACAAGTACGCCGTCGACAAGAAGCTCACCCGCCGGACGCCAGAAGACTGCCAGAGCTGATCGCATGGCCGCGAACATCCTGCTCAACGTCAACGGGATCGAGGTGATCTACCACCACGTGATCCTGGTGCTGAAGGGCGTCTCGCTGCAGGTGCCCGAGGGCGGCATCGTCGCGCTGCTGGGCGGCAACGGCGCCGGCAAGACGACGACGCTGCGCGCCGTCAGCAACCTGCTGGCGGGCGAGCGCGGCGCGGTCACCAAGGGCAGCATCGAGCTGCGCGGCGACCGCATCGAGGCGCTGTCCACCGCCGAGATGGTGAACCGCGGCGTCGTGCAGGTGATGGAGGGCCGGCACTGCTTCGCGCACCTGACGATCGAGGAGAACCTGATGACCGGCGCCTGGACGCGGCGCGACGGCAAGGCGGCGGTGGCCGAGACGCTGGAGAAGGTCTACGGCTACTTCCCGCGGCTGAAGACGCGGCGCGGCTCACAGGCGGCCTACACCTCGGGCGGCGAGCAGCAGATGTGCGCGATCGGCCGCGCGCTGATGGCGAACCCGAAGATGGTGCTGCTCGACGAGCCGTCGATGGGCCTCGCGCCGCAGATCGTCGAGGAGGTGTTCGAGATCGTGCGCGACCTGAACCAGCGCGAGCGCGTGACCTTCCTGCTCGCCGAGCAGAACACCGCGATGGCGCTGCGCTATGCCGACCACGGCTACATCCTCGAGAACGGCCGTGTCGTGATGGACGGGGCGGCGAAGGCGCTGGCCGAGAACGAGGACGTGAAGGAGTTCTACCTCGGCACCGGCGGCGCCAAGGACGACGTGGAGCGCAAGAGCTTCCGCGACGTCAAGAGCTACAAGCGCCGCAAACGCTGGCTGAGCTGAAGGGAGACGACGATGTCCGATGATTTCTTTGCGCCACCGGCCTTCAAGCCCGACGAGACTCTCGTCACGCTGAAGCGCCAGCTGCGCGAGCTGAAGCCGCTGGCCGAGCGCGGCGCGGCGTTCGACTGGAAAGGCAAGCCGGTGCTCCAGCTCGCGAGCGATGCCGCGACGATCACCGCGCGCATCGCCCGCCGGCCGATCACGACGCCGGAATGGGACACGCAGGTGCTGAAGAGCGGCGCCGACGTGCGCAAGCTGGTCGACGAGGTGCGCAAACGCCTGGCCCGCTGGGCGGATGACGAGTGATGGGTACCTTCTTCGACGCGCTGGAAACACGTGAGCCGGCCGAGCGCGAGCGCGCGCTGTTCGCGGCGCTGCCGGCGCTGCTGGCGCATGCGCAGGCCCATGCGCCGGCATTCGCCGCGC